>PBSP01000001.1 GCA_002726845.1 Methanobacteriota archaeon
GGTCTGCCACCTCTAATGTGTGGTGAAGAATTGTGTGATAGGCCACTGAGACTCGACTTGCGCGGTGATATGCCTGCAGCAGAGCGAGAAGGATGGTGGCTAGGTTACGGTCCTGATTTAGACTGGAATGGGATGGATGATAGGCTACAACGGGTTATTGCCGGGTATGAATCAATCTCACCAACAGCCATAATCGGTGAAGATGGGAAAAAGACAGTTGCAATAGTTGTTGATTACGCCTGGCACCCAACGAGCCTCGAAGAATCAGCGCTACGCCAAGTCTTGCTTCAACATGGCTGGGTTGGTGAAGAATCAGGCGCCTGGCTCGATAAGCCAGAAAGTATTGATTCGATCGTCGTTGATAAGGTGCCAGTTAGCGCTTTAATGGATATTTATCATCTCAACGGCGTTGTTGTTGTTGAAATGCAGAATGTCATGGTTCCTGCTAACGATGTCGCTGGAAAGGCGACAAGAGCGATGCCATCGGAAATTTATGCAGAAACTGCGTATGAGCGAGGTTACTCGGGCGATGGTGTGGTTATCGCAATTCTCGACACTGGAGTCGATAACGAGCATCGCTCATTGAATGACTTTGATGACCAAAATGATGCACCTGATACGAACCCATTGTCATATGATGACCACAAATGGGTCGCAGGTTATGACGCAACTTCAGCTGCAGCAAACCCAGACGGCTCTCAAGACCCGGATGATGGACAAGGTCACGGCACCCACGTTGCTGGCTCAGCGTTGGGAACCGGGGACGCCTCAAGAGTCCACGTTGGAACTGCACCCGGGGCATACCTAGTCGATATCAAAGTGCTAACAGACGCTGGTGGAACCAATTCTCAATACTCGATAAGCGGAATTCAGTGGATGATTAACAATGCCGATACCGATTGGGGCCACAATTCCTCAAGCAGAGGAATCCAAATTGGGTCCATGTCATTCGGCTCCGTATCCTCGCCGCTTAATCCCGGCGATGAGGGCGACAATGGCACTGGAGGAGAGGCACGATTAATCAACAACGCTACCGAAAATGCCGATATTGTTTGTGTCATTGCGATGGGTAACGATGGGACAAAGCGTGTACCCTCGCCAGCAAGTGCGGACATGGGTTTTGCCGTATCATCAGCTACCGACTTTGGAACTGTTAATCGCACCAATGATGGCATCTCTAGTTTCTCTAACTACGGCCCAAGGCTCGATGACGGCGACGATAATGAGTGGGATGAACTCAAGCCAGATATTGCTTCGTATGGTTCAAACATCATCTCTGCGACTGCTGCGACTGGAACATCTTTCCCCGGTGCTCCAAGGCCGGAAGCCGATACTGGCTATGATGAAAAGGACGGAACTAGTATGGCAACACCCATCGCTTCAGGGATAGTGGCATTGGTTAGAGAGGCTGCACCATCACTAACAGCCATAGAAGTGATGGATGTTATTCGCAATTCATCTGAGATAAGAGATAAACCAGCTGATACAGTATCTGACAGATGGCACGAGAAGTGGGGCTTTGGCCTTATTGACGCATCATGTGCTATTGACTTGGCTTTGGACCAGCCATGCACGGCGCTGGAGGATACGGGAATTGTTGCACCACCACCAAGTGGCAACGGCTCGGGAGATTATGTATCAATTAGTCAACCATCGAACAATACTTGGTGGCTTGAAGGGAACACTGCAACAATCTCAGGAACTACAGATATTCCCTCAGGGCAGCAGTTTGATCAGGTTCAGGTTCGCATAGCCCAGTTCCTAGAATCTGGCACAGAGCGTGAATTAAAACCATGGACAATCGCTGGTGGCGATATAGAATCATGGACTCTAAATGTCAACGTGTTAGAAGATTGGGTGCAATCGGATGAAGAATATGTAATTGTCAGTGTGAAATTATACGATACTACTACTGAAGCGGAATCCAATGTCGACTTCAGAGTCATCAATTTGGCTAGAATGAAGGTTACTATTGCCAGCCCTAATGTTGGGCAAAGCGTAAACGGAATGGTTGAATTCACCGGTACGGTAGATGGTGTTCAACATGATTACATGGAGTTTAAAGTCGATAATGGTGAGTGGGAATTCGCCTCAGAATTGCCAGCGTTAGAGGTGGGCAGTCAGGATTGGTCTTTCAATTGGGATTCAACAACTGTATCCGATGGCTCGACACGCCTAAGTTTCCGAATGGTCAATGAGTCTGGTGTCAAGACTGATGATATTCGAAGAACCATTAATGTTGACAATATGCCAGCTGCCCCAGATTTTGTCTTCATCGGTGTGGTTGAGGTATCAGATGAGGTTGGTTTGCCGGTTCAATCCGCAGTTGCAGGTTCAATCCTTACCATTCGATTTACCATCAAAAATGTCGGTGATCTTGACGCGGACGATGTTTTTATCAAACTTGATGCGCCTGGGGATAGTTCAGATGTCTATCCGGCAGAACTAACTATTTCCAATCTGGATGATGGCGACGAGTCTGAGATTACCCTGTATTGGTGGGCTACCGAAGTCGGTGCGCACACCGTGACAATTTCAATCGATCCTGCACAGAATTACAACGATCCCAATCCTGAAGATAATTCATACAGCTTCCCGTTTGAAATTGAAGAGCGCCCGATTGAACCAACACTCAGATTCATGCAAGGAGCATATCAGACTGCGCCGCTAATACCTAATCCCGGACAAGAATACAAAATCATCGTCAGAGTAGATAACCTCGGTCAAACCGACGCTGTGGGATTAAACTTGACCCTATCCATCGCTGATGATGAAGGTTTTTGGTCTCCGATAGATACCGACATAATTCCGGTAATTCAGGGTTCAGAGTCAAGCTCTGGTAGCGAGGAAGTTAGATTCGTCGTACCGGAAAATTACTCCCAGCTTGGCGGTACAGAATTCAGAGTAACCATGTCTGGTAATGGGGTAGAAACCGAACATGCAAACATGGTATTTACCGTGGTAGTAAATGAGGTTGGAGTAGATTCACCAGTAAGATTAAGCCTGGTTTCAGGGGAAGAAATCATTGATTTTGTCGGCATGGAAGATAGTGGTTTGTTGTTCACTACAGTGGATGGCGAACTCCATGTCAGAACAGTTACTGAATCGTCTTCAGGAGCATGGGCAACTTTAGCCGACGTAAAATTGGCAGATTCATGGGCTGGGGAGTTAACCGCAATATTACGCGATGATGGTTTGGTTCATGCGGCTTGGACAGAAAATGTGCTCAGTGAGCAAGGCTACTTCTTGTCGCACATTGCCATGACATCGATAACTAGCGCCGGTGAGACTACTGAAAAACAAACTCACATGACAGCACTCAAGCTTTCTGAAGGGCGTTATTGGGGGCTAGACATGGCAAAGAAAGGTGACAGAATAGTGGTGGCAGGGTATCACCGAGATATTGCTACCGGGGGGTCATACAACGACATTACCTCCATATTCGTATTAATGTCAGATACGCCTTTGATTCAAAACTCATGGAGTTTCAGTTATATTCTCTCAAATATCGACATTAAACCGTCTGAAGGTGACTCGCTAGCAATCGCTGTTGGTAAGGAAAACATGCACATTCTTTATCAGGAATTGAGAGACGACGTCACAGGTATTGAGCGCGTTGGCCTGATGTATACTCATGGCAAAGAGTGGCTACCATCATGGTCATTCCAATACTCGGTCGGTGATTATGCATCAAATGCGCAATTAGAAGTTTACCAAAATGGCGACAGAGATGTGCTCGCTGCGACATGGGTTGAAGGATTCGGTGGCGAGTCTAAGGTAGCGTATGTGGTGACTGATAATTCATGGTCTGCCGATGGGCCAGAATATATCGGAGCCGCAGGAGTAACAAATCTACAAATGGCATCTTATGAAGATAGAATATCACTTATCTACGACGAGATAAACGTGTTCGGTCCCATGACTAGGTATGGAATGTTAGACGTTGGAAAAAATGAGTTTGTCATGTCAAATCTCGTGGCTGAAGGATTCACCAAAGGATACGCAGCAACAGGTGAAGAATCTATTATTCTCGTTTCATCGAGCAGTGGCACATTGTCATTTAGAACCATAGTCTCGCTAGAGCCTGAAGATATCGTGGCGGAGGAGAAAACAATTCTACAAACACTACTAGAGCCGTTGCCTGGAGATGAAACCACTAAGGCGGTAATTTTTGGCACCACGGTTTTGATAGTTTCGGTGATTTTCTTATATTTGGTAGTCTCACTAAAAAGGACAAAACGGCAAACGGAGGACGAAATCATTTCTGCATTACTTGCCACCAGTGAAGACGATGTAGAAATCATGGTCGATATCGAATCGGATGATGAACCGGTTGTTGCGATCAATATGGATGCTGATGAATTAATTGTTCAGTCTGTAGTTGCACCACGGGCAGTTGTGGTTGACGAGCCAGAGGAATCATTAGAGCAGGTTCTTGAAGCCAAAGCAGAATCAGGTGAAGGTAACTCTAGACTAGAGCGCAGAATGAAGCGTAAAAAACAACGAGAGTTAGTCGAATTAACCGAGAATATGATGTCTGTCAAACCGCTACCACCACTACCTGAAATTCCAGCCTTAGATGCCGAACTACCGCTGCCGGATTTGCCAAATCTACCGCCACCGAGTGAAGCTGATTTAACAGCCCCTCCAATAATGAATATCCCAATACCGCAAAAGGAGGCAAAGTGTCTGGAATGTGCGGCCAAATTCACCATTAAGGATTTACGATTGACTAAGGTAAAATGCCCAATTTGCGATGCAGTAGTTAATCTGTAGGCGTTGTTATGTGCGGTATTTTTGGATACATGGGGCCGAAACAAGCGGCTCCGATATTGATGGAGGGCTTACGACGTTTGGAGTATCGCGGCTATGACTCATCAGGCATAGCGCTAAAAAATGGCGATTTCAGTATTTACAAGAAAACTGGGAAAGTCGTGGAACTGCAATCAATATTACCTAAATCCCTCCAGGGAACAATTGGGATAGCTCACACACGATGGGCCACTCATGGCGGAGTTACTGACCCTAATGCACACCCTCATCTTTCAGAAAATGGCAAAGTAGTAATTGTGCACAACGGTATAATAGAAAACTCGAGGACTCTGAGGGCGTTGTTGAAAAAGAAAGGGGTCGTTTTTAGTAGTGAAACCGATTCTGAGGTAATCTCTCACATTTTGGAGTATGAGTTGGGGCGGGATAACTCACCAACTGAAGCAATGCGCCGAACCCTTAGCAAATTAGTCGGAACCTGGGGTTTATGTGCTATATTCATCGACCACGACGTCATAATGTGTGCTAGAAATGGTTCACCCCTCATAATCGGTCAGGGCGATGGGGAATTATTCGTTTCAAGTGACCCCCATGCCTTGGCAGCACACACACAAAAGGTAGTTTTCATGGATGATGGCGATATTGCGACACTCTCAAGCAATAACATCACGATGAGTAATTTGCGGGGTGAATCCTTTGATACAGATATCACAGTGTTAGAGGAGGAATGGCAAGAGGCAGAGCTCGGCAAATTTGAGCATTACATGCTGAAGGAAATTTACGAACAACCCGATTCGCTGCGCCAGTGCATTAGTGGCAGACTTGACCGAGTTCGTGGGAATGGTAGATTAGGTGGCATCAATCTTACACCAATACAATTGTCTAAACTGCCTCACGTGCGCCTATTAGGCTGTGGAACAGCATACCATGCTGCTGAAATAGGCGGATTTATGATCGAATCACTTGCTAGGGTGCCATCACTTGCGCACATAGCGAGCGAATTTCGGACCAACGAGCCAGTGGTTAATCCAAATGCCTTACATTTTGCGATATCGCAATCCGGGGAAACCGCCGACACGCTCTCCGCTGTCAAAGAGATACAACTCAAAGGCGGCTCAGTTCACGGTATCGTAAATGTTGTAGGCTCTACAATTGCCCGGTTGTGTGGAAAAGGAGTATACATCCATTCTGGCCCTGAACAGGCAGTGGCATCGACAAAAGCGTTCTCAAACATGGTTGCAGCACTGACAATATTCTCTATTCAAGTTGCACGCTCTCGTTCACTTAGTAAGGAAAAGGGTAAACAATTAGTCAATGATTTACAACAAATTCCACACCTGATTGAGGAATATTTAGCCAATCCTGGGCCTATTTCAGAGGCTGTAGAATTAGTAAAGAATGCTAAAAGCGTATTATTCCTTGGACGAGGAATTTCTGCACCTGTTGCCAAAGAAGGCGCCTTGAAATTGATGGAGGTCGCTTACATACCTTGCTTAGCATACCCTGCTGGAGAGATGAAACACGGACCAATTGCGCTGTTGGAAGATGGCAGTCCAGTAATTTTCGTCGTGCCCAACGATCATGTAAGGGAAAAGTCAGTTTCGGCAATTCACGAATGCCGGGCAAGGGGTGCGAAAATAATCCTAATCCATGAGGATGGCGATGATATAGCTGAGGAATGCGACATTAGCATCGCTATACCAAAGGTAAACAACTATCTCTCACCTATGTTATCTGTCGTTCCATTGCAGTTAATCTCATACTACACAGCAATCGCACTTGGGTGTGATGTAGACCGACCAAGGAATCTGGCCAAGTCAGTAACAGTCGAGTAATTACAAAGTGGTGAAACGCTGTTCTTCTGCTTTCCATCTAAATGGTTTGTATCCTAACATGTGATTTGTATGTCGCATCTTAATTACGCTCATTTTGCGACTCACATCATCTGCCGAGCGTTCCATAACTAGGTGTATAACACCATCAGATAAGTAATCTTCAATGCCATATTCGCCAAATTGTTTGTGATCTTCTCCAGTCATTTCGCAAATAAAGAAAGAAGTCAATTCTAATCGGCGAACTGCTTCAAACAAGCGGAAAATTTCATCCCTAGGATTTTCCATTTTTGTCAGTGTAAAAAATGCGCCTAGTGAATCAAAGACAAGCAATTCAAAACCAATAGACTGNCGNTAAGANGTAAGTTGTTTGATAAGTTGCCCCATCCAGTCAACTCTATTGCTCATACCTTGTTCATCAAGNTGNACNCGTANATCTACGAGGTCAATAATAGCAATTCGGTTCCTTACTCTGGGNTCGTCAACATTCATNCCCATNTTGCTCATATGGGCTCTTAGAGAATCTTTACCTTGTTCNAGAGTGATGTANATCCCACTNGTTTCACCATACANAACNGCNTTATATAACATTGAAAAGGTCAAACTCGACTTCATAGCACCAGAGGCACCGGCAACCAAGCAGATGTGTCCTTGGGGTATGCCGCCTTGCATATTTTCGTCTAATCCTTCTATGTGAGTTGGGATTCGCTCTACTCCTGACACTCTGCCACCGATTATCCCAGAGTTGTTCATCACTTGAATATGTCTAAGTATTGTCAAAGCAAATGGTAAGGTTGATTGATTGTGCGAGTTGGTTAGATTTCCATGAGGGTTTGGTTAGCATCCCAGTCTGCTCGCAGGGCGGAAATGCTAGCACAAATATTTCCTAACCTGACCTGCCAGGGCATGGACTCAATCGACGAAACCTCTGCCGAAAAAACCGTTTCAGCGCAGGTTTTACAAATCTGCCAGAAAAAAGCCGCAGCAGTTGATGTCGAACAGGATTTTGATTGCATAATTGTAAGCGATACAATGCTTCAAGACCCCGAAGTGGATTCTATGTCGATGGGTAAAGCAAAAAATGCTATTGAGGCCGCTGCAATGTTGCATCGTTTATCTGGCCGTCGACATCGAGTGTGGTCGGCAACTGGGATTTTTCACCAGTCTAAATGGGAATTTCATCTAAACCAAGCCATCGTTGAGATTGACCGACTCAGCGATGAGACACTGGTTGAATTGGTGCTTAATGACTCTTGGATTGGTAAGGCCGGCGCTTATGATTTGGCAGGTGAGATGGGAAAATATGCCAGACTAGTCGAGGGGGATGAAGCAACAGTGCTTGGTATCGCCGGAGATGCAATGGGGCGTTTGGTTCAATTGAGTGACTACGAGGTATAGCGCTCATAGTGCATTGGAATACGATGCCAGGTATCCAGTGACAGCACAAGATCTTTGAATAATATAATCAGCATGTATATTATCATAGATGTGAGGGCGAAATTACGCATGAAATAATACACAAGGTCAGTATTATCGCCAAAAATTGTGATCCTAAAACCAATCATAAATAGCGAAATCACACCAATAAAATTAAACACTAATATTTTGTAAAAGGTTGACCTGTTGTGTATTGATTGATGCAGGTGATCCTTGTGAAGATAAATCCCTGAACCCCAAATGGACAGCATCACGGTGGAGAAGATGAGTGTAACATATGAAATGTTGATGAATTTTCCTTCATCAAAGTCGGGCAGAATGGACATTATTCCAACCACCATGAAATACCATTGAGCAGAGCCGATCAAGGCTGAATGCGGTTGTGGGTTTTTACTGACTGCTTTACGAATCATCTTGAATGGTCTAGTAGAGAAAAAAGCCCAGAAGAATGGGAGTGACTGGCTAAAATTAGCGAGATTTTCAGTAACCTGTCCACGCTCATACATCAAGACTGAGAAGCAATGTCCCAGTGCGAGTACGAGATATATTGCGACAACAGGTCTGAAATCACTGAATTTTACCAAATCCCATGACAATCTACGGTTGAAATGTGCCAGAATTAGCGATAACGCAATAGTACCCATTTGTAGCACGACATTGAAGGAGAAACCAAATTCTAGCAAACCGGTCTCTTGGCGAAATATCCAGCAACCTAAGACTGTTAGTGACGATACGGGAATCAGTAAAGCAGGGATTAATGCAACATTGCCACAATTAATCTGCTTCTCCTTCGAATCTAAATGTAATTTCCAACTCGGCCATGCAATAGAAATTAGCCCCCACGTCAACAAGACTAATCCAACTGTGACCATTTCAAACATTAGACTCAAGTTATTGGAAAATATGCCGCCCATGATTAGAATTTGGCCAATAATATTTACCAGTAAATATTGATTTGAGTGTGTGTGCGTGTAAGCTTCACTATCGTGGGTTATGGGGAATAAATCGAACACAATTCCCACAACCATTGACATCAACCATCCCAAGGTTATCAAAGCGGTGAGGATGAACGCAATCTCTAGGCGATAATCATCCTGTCGAAAAGAGTATTCCGATTCCGTAGCCGATAGCCATGTAACGGTTAGCATGAATGGCACTGTCATCACCATTGATGACACGAAGTGAGGTATGTATGAACCACTCAAACCAGAGAATGGAACCTTGAAACGGCCGGCCACGACATGTCTAGAGGAAGCCCCCTTTTAAGCAAGTTTCCGACGGATATTGTCTATTTCATTAGTGGATTGATACCTAAACTATGGTTACCCACATCAACGATAACATCAGTTCCCGGTATCATAAGCAACTTGTCCTCTGAATCGAGTGCGAAGACTCCAACTCCGACCTCATCAGTCATCATTTTCAGATCTCTACGACAAGCATTCTGATGCGAGTCCATGT
This sequence comes from Methanobacteriota archaeon, assembly GCA_002726845.1. Taxonomy (GTDB): domain Archaea; phylum Thermoplasmatota; class Poseidoniia; order Poseidoniales; family Poseidoniaceae; genus MGIIa-L2. The sequence continues at coordinate 9,501 of PBSP01000001.1, forward strand.
GCACTAGTCCTCTCAAATCAACAATTACCGTGTCGCCATTAGCTACTCTTTGAGCAATGCCCCTAGTTGGAATCCGTTTCATCTCATCCGGAGCCACATAACGTAGAGCCCTTGAAGGGAAAGACCGTCTTGCTAAATTTTGGATGCCTAAGTCGTGGAATGGTTCCCCGTCAGCAGTTAATGGGCCATCCCAATTTTGTGGAATGGGAACTGATGGAGATTTAGTTGTGACCTTGGGAAGTTCACTCAGAGGTTCAGGCTCAGCGACGGTATCGTTTGGGGTGAGGGTCGACTGTGATAACCGGTTATCGGCAGTTGTCTGGTTAGTTTCAGGAACTGGGTTTTGCACGGGTTTCGAAGGTCCGTCTGGATCGGGTAATCCAAAAAAACTCCACAAACTAGCCATTAAAACACTTCACAAATCAAGATCATCCAAAAAGTCGCTCGGAGAATTGTTATCTGATTGTGATGTAGTATCTGTAACTGTTGGTTGATACTCGACTGGTGACGGTGTTTGTGCAGCAAGGTATTGAGCGCCATAGTATTGCCACTGTTCCATAGTCCACCCTTCTGGTAATCCAGTTGCTGGCAATGGTGGGCCATTGTCAATAGCAGGAGCAGTATTGGTCGGAGGTGGACTCGGTTCGATAATTTGAGGTGCTGGGTTATAGGCGGAGAATGGGTCTGTTTGTTGGGTCATAGGTTGTGGGTCGTACGCTGAATATAGATCCTGTTGACCGGTTTCTTGTTGATAAATACCGAATTCAGTGTTAGCACTCGGTGTGGTAATCGGTTCACTAAATTGGCTTAAAGAGGGGTCTGGTAGACTAAAGTCAGTATATTTGTCATGCTTAGAGCCGGTGTTTCTGGTAAACAGCAAAAATGCCGCTAAACCGACAACTACTACCACGAGTATACCAATGACTAACGCTCCAACACCACCAACTGAATCAGTGATGGATTGAAACAATGTGTCCGCCGGCTTTGCTTTGACAGTAATCTCAATTGAGGTAGTGCTAGAGTCGCCGTCATCATCTGTTGCGGTAAGAGTTATGATCCAAGTTCCTGGTGGAAGGTCGCTCATGAGCCATTCGGCTCCATAGTAGTCAA
>PBSP01000002.1 GCA_002726845.1 Methanobacteriota archaeon
GCATTTGTCTTCCATTGTTTAAGTTCAAATAATTCCGATAGGGTACAGAAATGCTCCCATTGAGCATCAGACCCGACGGCGACGACAAACCATCCATCTTTGGCTTCAAAGGCGCGGTATGGGACAAGGTTGGGGTGGGCAGAACCCATACGTTTTGGGTCGATACCACTCGCCAACACATTTTGTGCTTGATTTGCAAGTGAAGCAATGGCGCAATCCCAAAGGCTCACATCGATGTGGCGGACGGTCCCTGTTCGTTCCCGGTCGAGCAGCGCAGCAAGAATTGCATTGCCTGCGTAAAGCCCTGTGATGATATCGATCCAGGCAACACCGACTTTGACCGGTGCTCCATCCGACTCCCCTGTGATGCTCATGATTCCACTTCGTGCTTGAAGTGCGAGGTCGTAACCAGGTTCATTGCGCCGGGGGCCAGTGGCGCCATAACCCGAAATTGAACAGATGATTGTGTCCTTAGGAAGTGTACCAACAATTCGTTCAAGCGTACCCGGTTTGAAATTTTCAACCACGACATCGGCCTTGCTCATGAGATCGACAAGTTTCTCTTTCTCATCTTTCAAATTCATACGAAGAATGGTCTTCCCACGGTTGCAAGACAGGAAGTAGGCTGCAACACGTTCTCCATCGAAATCGGTTGCAAACGGCGGACCCCAACCGCGAGTATCATCTCCCCATGGCGCTTCTATTTTCGTTACATTGGCCCCCAAATCCGACAGCATTTGGGCAGTGTAGGGGCCTGCTAAAATTCGAGAAAGGTCGAGAACATTGATTCCCTCTAAAATTCCGCTCATGACCATCCCATCCATCCGAAAGAGTTGAACCCAACCCCGTGGCTTTGTGCTCATGAGCGAGAAAAAACCCAACCATAAGCGATTGTGGTGGGGGTTGCTTGTTTTGGGGCTCCTTCTCCACCTTTCTTCCATCTCGACAAGCGATTACGGACTTGATACGCATCTCCATCTCGCTGCTCTCGAATCAAACGAGGACGGCACTCCGAATCTCGAGTGGGGAGATGTACGACCTGAAGATCCATCTGCAAGCAATCCCAGTGACGAACAAATCCTCAAGCGAGGGTGGTGGCAAATCCTTGAATTGTACCCATCTTGGCTGCTCCCATTTGCTGCATTTTTGCCTGTACTGGCTTTGATTGGGATTTTACTTGTCATAGCTAAGGGGCAACCTCACCTTGCTGCCTTGGTTGCTCTTCACCCTTCTCTGATTTTTGCTACAGGACGGCTTTATCCTGAATCGACTGTTGCTCTTGCATTCGCTGGAATTGTTGTTTCAACACAACATTTGTTCAAACAACGCGGGTTTGCTCTCATTCAGTGGGCTGTTCTTTCAATCGCATGCATTCACTTGGTTGTTTTGGTAAAGGGTCTGAACCCAACGGTTGGCTGGGGCCTAATCGGCGTATTGTTTGCATGGATTCTTTTAGACCGCACCGTCCCGAGATTTCGGGCGTATTCGAGAAATCCTTTGATGGCCTTGTCGATTGCAATACCGTCTGTTCTTGCGGTTATGATTTATGCATCGTTCACGGCAGGAGGCTCCCTCGCAACGCTTCAGACGCACCCTGTTGAATGGCTGTTTTCCCTGTTCATCGCCGTTTTGGATGGTTTTGGACTCTATTTGCTCGTTGGATTGTGTTGTTGGCCGTATTTATTTGAGGTTGCAAAAAAGGCTCTGCATTCGAGAGAGAATCATTTGGTTTTTGTCACTACACTCATTGTCTCGGGGACGCTCTTGATGTCGATGTGGATTGCCTCTTTGTGGGTGTTTGAAGCCGATCGCTGGGAGATTCCGCTTTGGAAGAACATGGTTCTGTTGGGGAACAACGGGCGTTATTTAACCGCGTTAATATTTCCGCTTCTGTACCTCATCCATCGGAGTATGGACGACAATGCATGGGCGATTGGGCGGCCGATGATGTTGGCTCTCGTCCTTGTGTTGCCGCTTTCAATGCTCGCTGGGATGCACGGCCAATCGATGTGGACCGATGATGCTGCTCGATCTTTCTCGGATGAAATCACAATCGGGGAAGATTTCCTCTACATCGATGATGAGCCACTTGCGATGCACTGGTTGTACACGTTTCGACTGGAGGTCGATCCCGAAGGTGATCGAAACATTACCGGGCACTGGCGTGCGCCAGAAAGCAATTGGGAGCTTGAACTGGAGGGTCAAGTCATGAACAATCGCGGAGATTTGAGTCATGTACGTTACCTTGTCGTGGCCCCCAATATCGATCTTGAGGTTCCTTCAGGGTGGGAAAAAACAGCCTCAGGTCAAGCCCCATATCTCAATTCTGGGGGCGAATGGGCGGTTTATCGCGCACTGTGAAAATAGCGAGGGGTTCAAGTCATGCTTGCCCGAGGCTCGTTACGGAGGGACCATGGTGCGACGTCTCGGCGCTCACAACTCTTTGCCGGATGAGGACCCCATTCAGACGCATGAATGGGAGGTTTCTGTCAAGGAAGTCGCCGACCAACAAGGCGTCCACCGGGCCGAACGGTTGCTTCACAGTGCCATAGCAGCAGGCGCAGAGTCGGGCATCGATATCGATACGACAACGACCCCCTACCTCAACACAATTGCACCCGAATTGCAGGGAACCTATCCAGGCGATCTGGAAATGGAACAGAGACTCCATACAATCAATCGTTGGAACGCAATGATGATGGTTACGCGGGCAAACAAGTACGTCGACGGTATCGGCGGACACATATCGACCTATGCTTCCGTGTCTCATTTATGGGAGGTTGGTCTGAATCATTTCTATCGAGGCAAGGACGGCGACGGATGGGGTGATCACGTCTACTGGCAAGGTCATGCTTCACCGGGCATATATGCTCGAGCCTGGCTTGAGGGCCGTCTGACCGATGAGAACATTTTCAATTTCCGTCAGGAAGTCGCTGGAGATGGCCTTTCTTCTTACCCGCATCCGCGGCTTATGCCAGATTTTTGGGAATATCCGAGCGTTTCGATGGGTCTCGGAGCCATGACTGCTATACACCAAGCACGATTTAACCGCTACCTCCACCATCGCGGTCTTGCAGATACAACACTCTCTCGGGTATGGTATACCATGGGGGACGGAGAGTCGGATGAGCCAGAGTCGCTTTCGGAGTTGGCTCTTGCTGCTCGAGAAGGCTTGGATAACATTGTGATGGTGATGAATTGCAATCTGCAGCGGTTGGACGGGCCAGTTCGTGGAAACTCAAAAATCGTTCAAGAATTGGAAGGGAGGTTCCGAGGTGCAGGGTGGAATGTAATCAAGGTCCTCTGGGGTTCCTCTTGGGATGCGTTGTTTGCAAAAGACGTCAAAGGAGTGTTGGCCAAGCGCTTAGCGGACCTTGTCGATGGGGATGAACAGCGGTTGTTTACAGCCGAAGGATCGGTAATCCGAAAGGAACTGTTTGCCGGTGAACACTTATCGTCCATGGTTGCAGACTACAGCGATGAAGATCTTGAAGCATTAACTGAAGATCTTGGGGGCCACGATTTCCTCAAAATTCATGCCGCTTACGCTGCTGCTTGCGGTCACAAAGGACAACCGACTGTAATTCTTGCACGGACAATCAAGGGATACGGGCTGGGGCCGGCGTTTGCAGGGCGGAACACAACGCATCAGCGAAAGAAAGCAGACGAAAACGATCTTCGCCTCATACGCGATGCCATGGGTCTTGATTTCACTGATGAGGAGTTGGAGAAACTTCCGTTTGTTCATCCAAAGGATGTTCCAGACGTTGTCGCTTATGCTAAAAAGCGACGAGTTGCCATGATGGGTCCAATGCCAGAACGGCGGGTCCCAGAGGGCCACCTTTCACTTCCAGATGCTTCCGTATACGAAGAATTTGATAGTGGAACCAAAGGCTCCTCTCAGGTTTCCACAACCATGGCATTTGTTCGATTAATGCGTGGCCTGATGAAGACCAAAGAGTTTGGAGAGCGGGTGGTTCCACTGATTCCCGATGAAGCACGGACGTTTGGTATGGATCCGCTGTTTGCTGAGTTTGGAATTTACCATCCTGAGGGACAACTGTACAAGCCCGTAGATCACAAGGTGCTTATGAAATACAAAGAATCTGCCAAGGGTCAAGTGCTTGAAGAGGGCATCAACGAGGCCGGAGCGCTCTCTTCTTTCATTGCAGCAGCGACTTCCTACGCGACACAAGGCACACCGACCATCCCGTTCTACATTTTTTATTCGATGTTCGGATTCCAACGCGTCGCTGATCTGATTTGGTCAGCCGCCGATTCAAGAGCACGCGGTTTCCTTATCGGAGCAACATCGGGTCGTACGACGCTTAACGGAGAGGGTCTGCAGCATCAAGACGGTCATTCGTTGTTGATGGCGCACTCAAATCCAGCGGTTCGCGCTTACGATCCGGCCTTTGCGTTCGAATTGTCAAGCATCATCAAACACGGGATTGTTGAGATGTGTGAACAGGACAAGGACGTGATGTACTATCTCGCAGTTTACAACGAGAATTACCCGATGCCTGCAAAACCAAAAGGATGCGAGGAAGGCATTCTCAAAGGATTGTACAAACTTCGTAAAGCCCCAAGCGGTGACGGACCAATGGTTCGACTGATTGGTTCAGGACCAATCATGCTTCAAGTTCTCGACGCAGTAGAGAAATTGGAAACGTTCGGAGTTCGTTCGGAGATTTGGTCTGCAACTTCTTATGGTGAACTTCGACGAGATGGGATGGAGGTTTCTCGTTGGAATCGATTGCATCCCGATCAGCCATTGAAAACCTCATGGGTTGAGCAACAATTTGCTGAGGATTCAGCACCAATTGTAGCAGTATCGGACAACGTTGCTGCCGTGCCAGAGATGATTCGTCAATGGGTCGATGCCCCATACACGGTTCTGGGAACCGATGGTTTCGGTCGCTCAGACACGCGACCAGCACTTCGCCGATTTTTCGAAATTGACGGAGAGTCTGTTGCTCTCGCAGCTCTCTCCGCACTTGTCCGACAAGGAACCTTGGATGCCTCGATTTATTCCGATGCCATGGCTTCATTCGGCGTATCGGTTGAACGAGTTGACATCACTGAACTTTGAGCGGCGGAACCCACGAACCGTTTTTTCGAGCATGATCGAGGATGTGCCAGTAAACAGTATCGAGACTGATTTCACGGTTTTCAACCAATTCTATTTCATTTGATTGAAGCGGTTTAGCGAGTGTCTTCCATGCACGCTTTGCATTCCATCGCAATCCGGGAATGTGTTGTGCTGGCCCACATGTTGGTAATGTGAAACGAGTTTTCCAGGGGCGCTCAATCAACGGTGTTTTCATCACATTGGAATGTACGGTTTTCCAAGATTCCCCTTTTGCATATTTCCGATTCACGAGCCATGATGGATTGATCGAGGTGTCAACAATGAAGTTCTGCTCGATTAAAACGGGNATCATCCAAGANGCCATGTATCCTGCNGGGGCACGAAACCAACGTCGAAAATGGTCAGGGAAGTGGTGTTCAAGAATCGAAACCGATGCGGATAAATCCTNAGAAAACCCCTCGGAATCCTCGGGCCAAGCCGACCAACTGCGGTGATGCAATCCGTGACATCCAATCGTAATACGCTTGCCAAATTTTGAACACAATCCTGCAATCATTTGAACGAATTCCTCAGAATCGCATTGGTCGGCGATGACAAACAACGTGATTGGGAGCTTATGATTGCCGAGCCACGTCCTCAATCCCTCGATTCCAGCTCGAAATTGTTCGGAAATGTCTGGGAGTTTGTTGTCGGGGTTGGAACGTGTGGGATGCCCTTGGTTTGACGGAACGTGACGCAGGTCATCCGTATCGATGGTCAACCAAGTACGGTGCAAACCCCTCACATCCGCGGCAAATCAACAATGTGAATTCGGTGTGGAACGGTTTGACCGTTTAACTCAATGCCTATGAATTCGTCAATCACTTGACCGTTCCATCGTTGACAGATTCGTTCCGCTGTTACAAGGCCAGCCGCGTTTCGAGGATGGACCGTTATTTCAACTCGAAACACACGACCTCTCGATTCAAGCCAAAAGAGGACAGCGTCAACTGCGTTGGATGCAATTCCTTGATTCCGAAACTCTTTGCGCACCCAATAACCGAGGTTGTAGTGCGAATGAACCAATTGCATCTCATCACCAAGACCGATGAGCCCGATGAAGGTGTTCTCTTGATTGTGAATGGACCAAAAATGCACACGGTCAACATTCGAAAGGTGCTCCAAATCATGCAACATATCCGCTAACTGGCGAGTGATGTCCTCGTTGTTTTTCAACCAAGGTAAAGCGGCTTTTGCTGACTCAGGATCTTCAGAATAAGCATCGAGGACCATCGGCAAAATCGCTTTGGAAACGGGGCGTAAGGAGTAACCGCCTTCCAATTCGGGAAGAGTTGGCGTTTGTGACATGCAATCCCTCATTCCGATAAATGCGCAATAGCATTTCTGACGTTCTCATCGTTTGGATGGACTCTCCGAGCCATTTCGAGCATCCAATTGAGGTGCTCAGCACGACCTGCTTGTTGCAAAATCAGTCCAATGTGATAGAGGAGAGATACATCATCTCCCAATTGGGGTCCAAGTGCATCAATGTTGTGTTCAGCCTCAGCGACCCGTCCAGCACGTACCAATCCAAGCGATTCGACAACGATACGATGAACTTCGCGAGGATCCATTGGTGGGCCTGCAGGCCAAGGCCAAATTCGCGTTGAGGTTTGCACCTCTGGAGCAACAACATCTTCGTTGCTTGGCTCCTCTGCTGATGCCGCAACTACATCATCCTCAGGCAATTCTGGAACACGTTCCTCCTGTGGAAGTTCTGGTGTTGATGCAATGTTGTCTTCCGGTAAATCTGGTGTGCTTACGTCACTCAATTCAATATCATCCGGAATGTCAGGTGTGGTGATGGCTGCCGCATCGAACGGAAGTTCTTCGTCTGTATCAGGTAGGTCAGGGAGTTCGTTTGGGTCGGGCCCAACAGAGCCTGTGAAATCGACCTCAGTTTCTTGTTCATTCGATTGGAACAGTTGCCCTTGACCCGTATGAATCGGTTCCGCAACTTCATCCAACGGATTCGATTCAGGCAGTTCAAATCGTTCTTCATATTTTGGAGCATCTTCGGTTGTTAACTCAACCTCATCGAGCCCCTCGTACTCAACAGTCTCGGACAATGTTGGTCCATGACTGTCGATGAAGGAGAACCCACCGCTTGTTTGGCGGTCATCGTACTGGTCGACTTCAATCGTGACGTCTTCTAGATCCAAGACGGCTTCAACTGCAAACTCATCCTCGTCAATGGTTTCTTCATTGTTCATGAGTGTTGAGAGAAGGTCGTTTTGTACGTCTGAGGCAACTTCAAGATGCTGATCGCGTGGAGGCTTGCTCAGGTCGTAATAGCATTGCACACACGTTACTGCATCGACTGCATTTTGAGCACCGCAAAACGGACAAGGGTTCCCTTCCCCCTTCCCATCCTTTTTGCGCTTCCAAAACATTGTCTCGCCTACTTTCTCGGTAGGCACTTTTGGTTTAAGCATCACCATTCCGTGGACGATGAATGCATCATTCGCCATAGTCTGAAATGATGGCAAGAGGTGGAGAAGCCATGGGCGAGCGGGGAAAGGTTCGACGCATGGACAACTCGTCCTCGGAGATCAGGGATGGCTCCGAGGGAGAGGAATCCGGAATATGGCGTCGTGGACAGGATCATTTCCGACACTTTTCTGCACTTTTAGAAGAAGAGTTGAAAGAAGAGACCTCAATCATCCAAGAACGCTGGTCTTCCTGGTCGCACCATCGTCTTCAAGCATCGGGTCTTGCGCTTCTTGGACTGAAAGGGCGGATGAACGGGACGCTCTATGGTGAGGACATTCTTGTTTTTGAGCACCCCGATCGGCAACATCTTGGGCAGCATCGGTTTACACACGGCGATATTGTTGTAATCAGTCGTTCCAAACCCATTGGTGAAAAGACGGTTGAAGGAATTNTACTTGAGCGAGGTCCAACGCGACTGCGCGTCGTTGTTGGACAACGTCCAAAGGANTTGAGGAAAGGAACGTGGCGACTGGATAGGGGGGCGAATCGTGTTGCNCATGACCGAATGCAAGAAGCGCTTGAAATGTTTCANTCCGTTGAAGGAGATNGNGGNACNATACTNCGAGATGTNCTTCTCGGACAAGTGCATGANCCGGAAGAAAATGCTTCAATGAGGCCAAAGATTTCTGGAAAATTCCAACGCATTGAGCGCACGCACGCGGAATTGAACCCTTCGCAGAACGCTGCTATGGAAGCGGCAATGTCGCGCCGCCTCACCATTATCCAAGGACCTCCTGGTACGGGAAAAACACATACTGCGGTGGCGACACTCGCCCAACTTGCTCGGGAAGGACGTGGGCCAATTCTTGCAACAGCAGAATCGAACGTCGCCGTTGATAATCTGCTTGAAGGGCTGCTAAACACAGGCGTGCGTGCTGTACGAATTGGCCGGCCAGTAAAAGTTCGTGAAACACTTCGAGCAGCGACATTAGATGCTCAACTCGAAGATCATCCGAAGCAAGATGAAATCGCAATCATACGTGATGAGACCGACGAAGTTCACAGAGCGTTGCCAAAATTGAAGGGGCGGGAAAAGGGATTGGCTCATCGAGACATTCAGCGGAATAAGAAAGAAATCCGACGGCTTGAGAATGAGATGATTCAATCTGTTTTGGAGAATGCGGAGGTGATTTGCTCAACCAACATTGGGTCGGGGCACCGTATGCTTGACGGGCGCCGATTCCCAATAGTTCTCATGGACGAAGCCACACAAGCTGTTGAGCCCAGCTCCCTAATTCCGATTTCCAAAGGATGTCGGCAATTAATTCTGGTCGGAGATCACAAACAACTCCCTCCAACGGTCATTTCGAGGAAAGCAGAACAGGAGGGTCTTGGTCGTTCCTTGTTTGAGCGTTTGATCGATGTCGGCATTCAACCCAAGTTATTGGATGTCCAATACAGGATGCATCCAGTATTGAGGGAATTTCCGAGCGCTCGTTTCTATGATAATCGTTTGAACGACGGATGTACCGCATCGCAACGACCGGCCCCCGCAGGACTCCTATGGCCAGATTGGGACCACCCGTTCGCCTTTATTCCGCTTGAAGGGATTGAAGAAGAGGAACAAGAAGGCGGCAGTCGCAGCAATCCCATCGAAGCCGCTCGAATTTATGCTCTTGTACAAGGATTGTTGCAGCCCGGAGACATAACAGCAACGGACATCGGAATCATAACGCCTTACAGCGGACAGGTGAGAGCTCTTTCCGATATTTTCGACAGCAACAACGGTCGAGAGGAAGGAAGGCCATTCCACGGTCTTGAGATCAACACAGTCGATGGGTATCAAGGGCGTGAGAAAGAGATAATCATCTTCTCTGCAGTCCGATCAAATCAACATGGGGAGGTTGGTTTTTTGAGCGACCGGCGTAGGTTGAACGTTGCGATAACACGTGCTCGGCGAGGTCTCGTTGTCGTTGGTGACCCTCAGACGTTGCGCTATGATATGACGTGGCGATCGTGGTTGGATTGGGCTGAAGAACGGGGCCTTTTTGCATGGCATTTGGTCAATGAATGACGCGCAGGTTCAACAACAAACAGCCACTGGGGCTGTCATGGCGGAGAGTGCAGTTACGGTCTATCAGGGCGGCACACTTGCTCAACAGGTCCTCTCAACTGCGCCTGAAGGCATGTTAATTGCGCCGGTTTGGCGACGTATAGCAGCCTTTGCCATCGATGTCATCGCCATGTCGTTATTGCTCCATGTTATGACGAGATTTATGTTCCTTGAAATTCTCATCAATTGGAATTATCTTACAGGAGGTGCACGATACATTGCAACTTTTGCGATGAACTGGGCGATTTTCTTTGCATCATTGTGGTTGTATTGGAAGTACACTGGTCGTGCATATGGTCGTTCTTTAGGTCAGCGAGCATTCCGAATTGCTATCGTACACGACAACGGAACGCTTCTTGAAAAGCATCACTTTGGCCCAAGAGCATTCCACAAATTACGCTACCTTATTCCTGTATTGGGATGGTTGTTCGGCTTGATGGATGCACTCAAAGCACGTTCTAAGAAAGCTGAATACCGAACATCGATTGATGTCAATAATCACACTGTTGCTGCTGTTGATTGGTCTTTACCAAGCGATACGCGCCTGAACTTAAAATGATGAACCGTTTACGAACGACAGGTGAGGGAGATGAGTCAAGAGCATACGGCAAACGCTGGGTCGCTTTCAGTCGTCTTGCAAACGGTTCGAATGGAAATCGATGATGACGATGAGGACATCGTTGAAGTCACGCTCAATCTAACCAATGAATCTTTAATTCCAATAGGAGGAATCGCAGCCCATATCAAAACGAGTCTTGGGACTGCGGTTGAACCGATATCTGGCGTATCCTCCATTGGACCTGGCCTAACCCGTTCGTTTTCCTTCGCATTCAAACTTACTGAAGGAGATTGGACCTTTTCACTTGAGGGAGGGGGCCAATCGTTGGAGTTGGGACCTTACGATGCTGAATTTGAATATCAGCAAATCAAAGGAAGGCAGATCGGTAACTCTGTGGGATCAAGTCTTTTCTCCGGGGCCTTTGATGCAAATCTTGGTGATTTTGGTAACGTCCAAGAGCGAGAACTGATTGATGCAAGCGAAGTTCAGATGTCGACATTCTATGGAGAAAACGCTGAAGGTGGGACCACGCGGATCAGTGCAGGCACTTTCAACACGATTGAAGAGGACGGACCAAGAACGCCTCCATGG
>PBSP01000003.1 GCA_002726845.1 Methanobacteriota archaeon
CCGAGATTTCCTATTTTCGGATTTTATATTTGTATAGTTGTCTTGCTATGCTATCACGCTACATCTTACCACCTTCTTGACTCAAAAATGATTGAAGACAGGTACCTCGTTGACCAATACACAGTTAATTTTGAAGAAGCGCAATATAGTGTTACGGATGAAGAATTTGCACAAGACAGTTCAATCTATATCGAATACGAAGCCGATTTGAGCCTTTTTACATCACACACAGGGTTCGGTTACCTTTTGGTGACTGTCTCCTATGAAGAGACTTCGGGAATACCACTCGATCAATGCGATTCCGTGAGTGTCAATATTCCACCGACCGGCGCCACCGCAGATTGGCAGAGTGAGAAAAATACCTTATCGGGAGCTTCCGACGATTGCTCTAACATTGATTTGATTGTCTACATTTATCCCGAATACACTGGAGATGAGTATACCGAGGAAAATTTTGATGTTGAAGAAATTACTGATCCATGGACCGAAAAGAGCCACGGTGAAGGAACATTCACCATTGAAATTGATGTGTCAGCATCGAGTCCAGCACCTTCTCCTTCACCACAAGACAATGGAGAGGAAATAACGGTGACTTGGACTGCAGTTTTCTTCGATGTAGATGCAACTTTGCTACCATAGCATAAGCCGAACTACGCTGTTGGACGATTCAGGCGATTTGCATCTCTTGAGCATTGGAATTTTAAACGATTAACAGAGAAATAGCGTAACTCAGTGCAATGTTATCTTCTTCAGATTCAGTAATTCATTGATTTTTTGCTTGTTCAGCCTTTGCGATGGTTTCTCGGACTGCAATGGCTGTATCGGGCGTAACGGAAATGCTTGAAATCCCACAGTCGATAAGGAATGGAGGGAACTCTTCGGGGAAGTCTGAAGGCGCTTGTCCACAAATACCGATTTCCAAATTCCTTTGCTTAAACTTCGTAACAATGTCTCGAATCATTGATTTAACTGCAGGTGAACGAGCATCAACGGGATTCTGGTAACCTTCCAAATCGTCACGAGAGACGGCATAGACCGTTTGAACAAGGTCATTTGAACCGATTGAGCCTCCTGTCAAATGCATCATCTCAATGAACCGCTCTGCTTCGATTATGTTGGATGGCAACTCGACCATAACGAACAAATCGGTGCCCGATTGCGGTCCTAAACCATGCTGCTCAAGCAAGTCCTTGACCATCCCCCCTTCCTCAGGCGTACGACAAAATGGGATCATCAACTGAAGATTATCAAGGCCGAAATCATTCTTCACTGATTTCATCGCTTCGATTTCCATTCCAAAAGCAGGTAAAAACCTCTCATCAAGGTAACGAGATGCTCCACGCCAGGCTATCATCGGATTTTCCTCAATCGGTTCAAAGATTGAGCCGCCCAAGAGCTCGCGATATTCATTGGATTTGAAATCAGAAAGGCGGACCAAAACCGGTCTCGGATGGAAGGCGGCGCAGATTAAACCCACGCCTTCCCGCAATTTATCGATAAACAATTGCCGCTTATCTTCGTATGCCCACGCTCGACTCTCAAGCGAATCAACCAAACCTCTTACATCCGAAATCTCGGCCTCGCTCAACGATTCCTGATAGGGTTTGAGGGCTTCAGTTAGGGTTCCGGTGTTAATGAATTGCTTGAGATCTTCATGGTGAACAAAGGCCAAAGGATGGATTCCGAGTTCTGAAGATAGAATAAATTCAATTCGGGCCAATCCGACACCATCTACCGGAAGCCGAGAGTCCGTGAGGGATTTGGTTGGGAAACCGACATTAAGCTTGATTTTCGTCTCCAATTCCAGTGACTCATCGAAAGACACCTCCTCAATGTCAAAAGGTACCTCCCCTGTGTAGACGTATCCTGTATCCCCTTCTGCGCAACTCCCTGTGACAGTCGTGTACTTTGGAATATCCATAGCCTCCGAGCAACCGACGATGGCGGGTATACCAAATTCCCTGGCGATGATGGCAGCATGGGAGGTTCGCCCACCCTTGCGTGTAATAATTAGGGACGCTTGTTTCATCAAAGGTTCCCAATCCGGCGTCGTCATTTCTGTGACGAGCACGTCTCCCTTCTCGAAGACTTTGAGTTCGGTCGACACTTCGTCTTCCGACATTCCACTGTCGATTAAGTTCCGAAGTTCGCGCTTCCCTTCAAGAACCTCTCCGTACGTTTTGTACAACCGCACTTTGCCACAGCCAATTCGTTTACCAACCGCTTGTCCAGTAGCAATAACTCGATCCTCTTTTTTGAGGCGTTCAGCAAGAATTGCATCGATTTTGTAAACAGTCATCTTGCTCTTTTCCAGTTTTGAGTGGATGGTTTCAGGTCGTGCTTGGACGATGAACAACTCATCCGATATTCCGTCCTTGGCCCATTCAATGTCCATCGGTTTTCCAAAATAATCCTCAATCTTCAAAGCCATATGAGCCAATTCAATACATTCATTCCTGGAGAGCGACCAACGTCGGCGGTCCTCAAAGGGAACGGTGACCGATTGTACCTCATTGGCCGCTTCCTCATGATAAATCATCATCTGGTCTTTACTTCCGAGCGTGCGATGGACGATGGGGAACTTGTTTCTTCGCAACCCTTCTTTCCAGACTGTGAACGTGTCGGGTGAGACCACTCCTTGCACTACCAGTTCTCCTAATCCATAGGACGAGCCAATATGGATGACACCTTCGTGACCGGAATCAGGGTCTATCGTGAACATGACCCCCGAAGCCCCTTTATCCGAGCGAGCCATCTTCATGATGACAACTGCAAGTGCGCTGTCAAGAGGGTGCATGCCGTTTTCCAAATGATAACCGATGGCACGCTCAGTGAACATACTGGCGACACAACGTCGCCATTTTTCGATGATGTCAACATCACCACTAACGTTGAGATACGATTCATACTGCCCTGCAAAAGACGCATCCGCAGAGTCCTCTGTCGTTGCTGATGAGCGAACAGCAACATCGACGCCAGGATGGTACATGTCGCATAGCTTACCGTATTGGGTAGCAATTTCATGTTTAATCTCGTCCGGCACCGGTGTTTCTCGAACGAGTGAACGGGCCAATGCTGCGCGACCGTTGAGGGCAAGGTGATCGGATAAGTCAGCGTCACGAAGACACACTTCGAGTGCTTCGGCCAGTGTTGAGCACACAATCGCATTCTCACGTATGTCCTCTACTTCCTGCTGTGCACCGACATTATTCCAAGTGGCGGAAGGAATCTCAGAATGAATAAAACGATGAAAGGCTTCTGTGGTCAGTGAGAATCCATTTGGTACACGCACTCCTAGAGCACTCAGATTCTGAAACATTTCACCTAGGGATGCTCCTTTTCCACCGACAGTTGAAGTGTGTTCGATGTTGGACTCTGAAAACCATCTTGTCAATTCAGCCATAAACAAACAACGTGTGTATTACTAATAAGGTGGAGTTTGATACTACAATAAAATCCACAAAACGGTTGAAGTTCTCTCAAAACACAAGTTCTACGCTCCATCAAATTGTCATCTAATTGTAAATTTGAATGAGCAAACAGTAGACATTTTTGAAGACCAAGTCTTTGGCTACGGTTTCCAATCAGAATACAAAATATTCGCAGGGGTTTCTATCGGCGGCAATTCATCCATCCGGTCGAGCAACCAAATCGTCCAGTCAAAGATTTCATAATCGTCTTGCATCATTTCAATGCGAAGCTTTGCGTTCTCTCGCACTAAGGCAATAAAGATCCGTAACCTCTTTCCGATAATTATGTTCACAGGTTGCATGAACTTTGCAACCGTTGTGAAGGAGAGCTGCCTTCCAAAGGTCATTATGGCCACTGAATTAATATTGTATGCCGTGTAGCTCATCGCATCCAATTCTGACCTCGTAAAGTTGGCCGCATCTTCCATCGTGATATCATCGGGAAATTTATTGAGAAACAGCGACATACCAGTTTGGTACATCGGTGAAGAAAAAATATTTGCAAGTTCTCTAGCCGCCTCTTTCTCTTTTGTTTTTTTCAACTCGACGATTTGTCGTACACCGAATATCAGGGTACCCAAAATTGCCATACCACCAAGTAAATCTCCAAGGTTAGCGGCGTTTTCAAGATTCATGGTGATAAATTCACAGATAGTGGGCTATTTAAAGCCCGCACCATAGCAGATTCTCCCTCTAAGATTTGTTCATAGTGCTTTCCTAAACACTCATGTGAAGGACGGTTTATGCTCCATTTGAGAACGCTATAAGGCGCTCAAGAGGGATGTGATCTGCTGTATCTTTGCAATAATGAGCTTCAACAACCTTCCCGTTTTCATCGATGAGGACATCGACTGGGATTGTTGAGAATTTTGATATCGAAAGTGTCAATGGCACATATCCTCTTAACGTCGCTTGAAGAAGGGTCAGAGGTGAGCGTAACGCACCCAAAAGGAACCTAAGGAAAGATTTCTTTACACCGTTTTTGGTGAACTCTTCATAGCTTTCATCGGCTACGACGATGAATGGAGCGTTGTGCTTCTTCATCCGTTTTTTTAGCTCTCCAATTTTGGCATCAAACACTGCCACCATCACTGCATCATCTGAAAACTCACTCCATCGTTTGACGATTCGGCGAATGCGCATGTTGCATAACGGACATGAGGAGAATCGGTAAAATGTCAAAATAACGCGCTTCCCTTTCATATCTGCCATATTGAATGTCGAACCATCGATTGCTGGTAGTGAAAATTGGGGAGCATTATTGCCTTTAACAAGTTGAGTCATGAATGTTCCAAGACGCAATGGCGAATAAATCCTCTTACTTCTCTTAGAAATGAATCAAAAGCACTCAAAACAAAACAGGTATGATGGCTAGAGCAGCAAGAGGTAAGATTCCCATTGCGAAGTCTCGAACCAATAGATTCAGCAAGGTCTTTGTGTTCACCTTGGCGATTTTATCGAATTCTTCTTGCATCTTTTGGTCGATTCGATCACTAATTTTTCCTGCTCCAGTCCTAGCCGCTTCAACAGCCGCACCAATTGCGAGTGAGGAAAGAAGTCCTTGAGGAGTTAATTTCCTGGCCATAAACACTCTTGTAACCCAGACCTTAATCGATTTCTTAGCCACACGATTAGCAGTTGTGTCCTGCACTTCTTCATTCTGATCTTTTCTTGAAAACTTACGCAACCAGCCACGAACACCCAAGCCAGCATCTGCAATTTTTCTTAACTTTTCAACATCATAGGAATCAATTGCTTTTAGCATCTTTCGGACTCTAATTATCCGAAGCAGATCAAGAACAATCCACGCTACCACACACATCGCTAACAAAAGCATTCCTAAGATGGAGGCTTCGTCCCATGATTGCCATCCCACAGGGTCAAGCAATAAGCGTAACAAAAGGACAATCAGTGGAGGCAATAAAAAGGCGAAAATTTCATTCACGGCTAAGATGCCGAAGCCTCGTACCGGTAGAGATCTCAGTTGTTTGAGAGCCCACCCTGTGTGGGGTGCTAATTTCCTAATTGCCTTTCGAAACGGCAAAACCAGGAACAACAATCTCAGAACCATAGGAATCCAAATGATGAACAAGACATAGGCAGACCACGGGCCATCTGGAGGAAACTCAGGTAACGATAGAGGTTCCGCCATGAGGTTAGCACTCGTTTGCCTGTTTTCAAAACACCCCAAGACTCAAGAGAATGACATACAACATTGGAACAATGTCGGAGGACCTCATCGATTCGGATATCCGAGTTGCAAAAACACTCCCCTCTGAATTTTATACGGAATCGGGTCGTTATCATGACATTCTCAAAGCATTCGCGTCTACATGGCAATTCGTTGGATTGGAGACTCAATTNGAATCTGCGATTACACCAATTCAGCATCTTGAGAAGATTTTGAGCGAACCTATGGTCCGAGCNGGAAANAAANANGAAACGAAAATTCTCTCAAATGTTTGCCCACATCGNGGAATGGTTCTTTGNCATGAGAGTTCTGATAAATCNACAATCCAATGTCCGTACCATGGTCGAACGTTTGACCGAAATGGAAAGCTCAAACATATGCCAGGATTTGAAGAGACACTNGACTTCCCCAACGAGTCTGANGATTTGCATNCTTTTGAGTTTCAAAGATGGAATGGCTTTGAATTCACGTCAATTGAACCTGAAAATTCGTTGGAAAACGTTCTGAAAAACATACAAGATCGCGTTGGCTGGTTTCTTTCAGATCTTACCTACGATCCAACCAGGGATCGTGATTGGGAGATCAATGCCAATTGGATGTTGTATGTTGACAATTATCTGGAGGGCTTCCATATCCCCTTTGTTCATCCTGAATTGAACAACGCTCTCGACAACAGTGGATACTCAACAGAGTGTTTTGAGTTCGGTGTTTTGCAGATTGGAACCGCAAAAAAAGGTGGCGTATGCTTTGATATTCCAAGTTCATCCACTGATTCAGGAAAAAGAATTGCAGCGTATTATTGGTGGATTTTTCCAAATTTGATGTTCAATGTTTATCCTTGGGGAGTTTCGGTCAACATCGTTGTTCCGAATGGACCGCATTCAACATCTGTTCTCTTCCGAAGTTATGTTAAACATCCAGAATTATTGAATCAAGGAGCGGGTTCAGAGCTTGACAAGGTCGAACTTCAAGACCAATTCGTTGTCGAGAATTGTATGACGGGTCTTCGCTCAAGATTCTACAATCGTGGTCGTTATTCCCCAAAACACGAACAAGGTGTTCACCATTTTCATCGAATGATCAGCAACTTGAGGTGAGGATATGAAGAAAATAAATCTGGACGAAAAATTTGCATTGTTTGACGAACATTGGACCCCAAAAATCATTACAGAACTCAACGACTATCAAATCAAGATTGTCAAAGTCGAGGGTGATTTTATTTGGCACAACCATTCTGACACGGACGAATTTTTCCTTGTAATCGAAGGTACGTTGTTCATTGAGTTTGAAAATGAGACGATGGAACTGAATGCTGGCGAATTGTACGTAGTACCTCAAGGAGTCCAACACCGCCCTTTCGCTACAGAGGAATGCAAGATTATGTTGATTGAGCCACGAGATGTTGTCAATACAGGTGAGGAAAAAAGCGATTTAACGGCATCGAACGATGTGTGGATTTGAAGTATGGAATGTGCCTCAACCAGTCAGGGTTCGGAGAGATCGTATTCACCACTCACGAGCATGCCATCGAATAAGAACGGCCCTGCCGGTACGATAGCTGCTACAAAACCGTGCAATAGCGCAGTCATGTTCCAGTGTCGGCCAACTCCATAAAAAAGCAAAGATACGAACGCAACAAACAAGGCTCCGTGAATGGCACCAACAACGGATACAAGAGCCGGTTCACCACCAATGTATTTCACGGGCATGGCAACAGCAAAGAGAAGGAGAGCAGAGATACCTTCGAGATAACTAACGAACGAGACCAATCGCTTCATGTTTCAATTTCCACCATCGGCCGGCTGGAGCCGCATGATGGACACATTTGCTCATCGCTATCAAGATATTCATGCTTGCAAGCGGGGCAGAACTGAGCTAGTTCCATTTTACCCATCGCCTCCACCGAATCACCTTGTAGAGAGAGATATCCGCTTGCAACATTACCAACCGTATACCGACCCGCTCCGCCAAGCCGAACCAGCAAATCCGGTGGGAGTGTGACCGTTCCCGTTTCGTCGATGATAAGTTCCCGATCTTTACTCAAATCCTCCACATCAATGGACTCGCCGTGTTCTGCGACGAAGCGTCCATCACGTAGTTCAAGCGAACGATTGGCGAAAGAGGCCACCTCTTTTGAGTGTGTAACAAGAAGAAACGATACGCCATCGTTCTCGTGCAAATCCTTGAACAAGGCCAGCACTTCTCTGCTGGTTACAGGGTCAAGGGCACCGGTAGGCTCATCGGCAAGAATCAATCGCGGGCGTGTTATTAGTGCACGAGCAATCGCAACACGTTGTTGTTCACCACCGCTTAACATGGAAGGCAAGGCTCGCGCTCGATGAACCATACCCAATCGATCGAGCATTGCATCAGCGAGAGAAAGAGCCTTCTTTGAGGACACGCCTTGATGGCGCAACGGTTGAGCAACGTTGTCTCTTGCATTCAAATTTGGAAGAAGGTTCCCCTCTTGGAAAATGAACGAGACCATCTTTTGGCGGAGTTCAACCAATTCTTTCCCTTTCAGTCTCGTCATGTTCTTTCCTGCAAGACTAACCGAACCAGCACTTGGCTTCATCAACCCTCCAAGACACTTCATCAAGGTGGACTTGCCCGATCCTGACGGACCGACGACTGCGATTGCTTCACCTGCTTTCATATTGATATGGAGGCCTCGTAGTGCAACAACGTTGCCATCCTCAGCCTTCGATTCGTACACATGGTACAATCCCTCCGATTCAAGAATTGTTTCACTCAAGATTATTCCCCCTTCAATACACTCGCCAAATCCGCAGTTAGCGCTTTACGTGTTGTAACCAACAACGCGACAACGACAGCAGCAAACACAGCCAACGATACGAATAGGATTTGAGACCAAGGGTAAACCAGAGTTCGTTGTATTGTCGTCGATGATCCTCCAAAGATTTGGAAAATGAATCCAAAGATGTCAAAGAAACCGTTGAAAGACAGTGCAAGGCCAACACCAAGGAAAATGCCCAAAGCCATCGAAACAACGACAATGGAAAGAATCTCAAACAAGACCAGACGGATGATTTGATTCGGTGAAGCACCAATCGCTTGCAAGACTGCTAATTCCTTCTGACGCTGGCTCAATACCAAGGATAAGAATACAAAACTCGATGCGATTGCGGCAACACTAGCCACCACGAATTGCAAAGATAGCAACCCTGGTGTACCGAAAATAAGGCCACCATTGCGCTCGACCTCTTTGTGTGCACTTGACCAATCAAGCGTTTCTGAAACTCGAGCATCGGCTTCCAGTTGAGAAGCGAGCGATTCCAATTGTGTTCCCGAGACGCCGTCAACTCGGACGATCCAAGTCCTTGAGGAATGATTGGAAACGGCTTCATCGGTTAGATTGGTAAGTTCTCTCCAAGAGTTCTCACCGATGATCAAGGCGGATTCGATGGTTGCAGCCCCAACACCAGGAATATAATCGTGTCCTCCCATGTAGTACAGCGAAATCTCATGTGGCGTGACGATAAGGCGAACTCGTGTGCCTGAGAAGAACAAGTCTGCTGCAAGCGGTGGTGGCGCCGCACTCGGGCCTGACGAACATTCAGTCTCATCGCTGTTCGTCCCATCAGGACACGTCGTGTTCGAGAGAATTGCAGAAGAGAGATCAAACAGACCAAATGCACCAGCCAAATTAGCATCGGTGAAATCCGCCCCGTCGACCAAACCATCCGAGAATTGGACGATGATGGCGTTCTGAAGATTGGCCCCTCTGAGGTCGGCATTGCTTAAATTCACGCCAAAGATAATCGATTCACTCAAGTTCATGTTTGAAAGATCTGCGTTTGAGAGATCTGTGTTTGATAGATCAACACGTCCTAGATTTCGCTCATTCAAATCTTGGCCGGAAAGATCGAGACCAGACCAATCACCTTCCATCAGCAACGAGTAGGATTGGAAAACAGCAAACGGGTTGTCCTCATCGGTACCACCGCTTTCGAAAGCGAACTCAATTTCGTCCCAAACGAACGTGATGTTTTCTGATTTCTTGTCGGTAGGCTCGAGAAGAACATCGTCCAGTGTGTTTTCTTTTCCACCGCGATCCGATCCAGGCAGGTCGAGCGAATAAGCTGCGTCTGGTCCTGCAGTGAATCCATTGCTGCGATAACCTCGCATTGCGTCATCAATGTTGTCACCCGGTATGGATTGCTCACTCCATCTGAGAACGTCCTCATTGCCATCAAACAAAACGAACGTCTGGAGGGAATCGCCTCCATTTGCATCATAAAGAGCGAGTTCGGGGACCGTAGTCGCAACCGGATTCACGTCGTTTTGTGTGAATTCATTCACAAGCGACAGAAGCGTGGTGGAATTCATTGGTTCCTCGGTTGTAAGTTGTAGATCTGAGCCAACCGTCGCATCAGCTGTTTTTTCATCGACCAGAGTCCCCGTGTATCCTTGAACAGCAGCAAGCGTGACAATGGACAGGGTAAGCAGCATAATTACGGCCAATCGATTGACGGATTCGGCTGAACCCGATCCCTTCAAGCCCCGTTTAACATCCTTAAGCAACGGTGAGCGGCCAAACAGAAGTTGCATAATTTGCGGTCCCTTTGCTCCAATTCGGCCAAGCAACAGCGCACCACCAATCCACAAGGCAAACGGTCCGATGATTCCAATGAGGCCTTCGATGAAGAAATTGGACACAATGCCGTCCTCACTTCCGTTCATCTCAAGCCATGTATCGATAACAGCAAGCATACCAAAGAGGAATGCAGTCCAATGCAACCAGCGTTTTGGCTCTGCCTTGGTTGTTGTTTTTCGAACACCTTCTTCAATTTCCAATTCAAGGAAATCTCGCGCCCGACTTCTCCCAAAAATCATGGCAAGACCAAGCGTCGTCACTGCTGTAAACAATGTCGATCCGAAACCGAGAGTTGGGTTCACATCGAAGTCTCCAGTTCGGAATTCCATGAAGCCAACCGCAGAGAGAACGATAGGTACAGCCATCAAAGCGAGAATGTAGCCAATCAACCATGCAACCGATGACATCACAAACAGTTCCAACAACACCATACCTTGCAGGCTTTGACCGTCGGCTCCAATCACGCGATGAATGCTTACTTCGCGCCTTCGCTGCTCCAGCGAGAGTACCAGACCGTAAATCAAGACGGAAATGGAGAGAATAACAATTGGAATCATAATGATGTAATCAAAAATCTGAATGAGACCAAGGAAGATGTCGAGAAACAGAATCGTTCCAGAGACAATATCGGTGTAATACAACTCCACCCCTTCATCGGTATAATTCCCGTCTTGAACTCGGGTTCCAAGATCTTCAAGCCAATCCGCAGCGTCTGCTGTTGAAGTTGTTGGTAATTGTGTTCGATCTATGGTAACGCCGAGATACATGTGATCGTTATCCATCAATGTACGACGTTGTTCTTCCTCGAGTGCCTCCCATGTCGTGAAAATCGGGTTGAATGGTAGGGTTGGATTGCCAAAATCCCATGGCTCGTATATGCCCATAACGGTCAAATTTTCAACCGTCATCCACATTCGACAATAGATCATCTCATTGTTTTCGGGCGTAATTTCTCCGTCACAGTTATCCTCATCGACGGCTCCTTCAAGCAGTGTCGATTCATCGACAACGTAAGCAAACGTAAGCTCATCGAGAACATCCCCCACCTTCGCCTGAGCTTCGCTTGCAATCGTGGAAGGAAGAATGATACCGTTCGTTCCGTTTGCGCTGTTGCTCATATTTTCTGGAGTCGGCCATTCGCCCAATCCTGAAATGATGTTTTCTCCAAGACGTTTCGCCAGCTCTCCATCAAACGCCTCAGGACCTAAGAATCGAACTGCACGCTTGTTAGATATTGGTGGTCCAGCCTCAAGAGCCTCAGGATAGTCAAAGTCAACGTCATCCCACAGTGGATTCTCATCGTCTGATATGGCGCGCATCTCAAGCGGTTGGGCAACGACGAAATCGATGTTGAAGAAACCACCACTGTGGATTCCTTGACGTCCGAGAACCAACGTACAATCGTTGAATTCTGTGAATTCATCCATCAACTCATCGCAGACCTCGGTCATGACCGTGGTATTGTTGGACCAACCCGTAGCGTTCTCAACGGGAGTTCGAGCGTATTCAATTTTAGCGTCAAACGGTTCAGAATCAAGGGACTCATCGAAAAACAATTGCGATAGTCCAACGCCATAAGCAAGGACGGTTGTGATGACGAGCGATGCTAGAAAAACACCAGCGATAACGGCCATTCCACGCTCTTTGCCTCGCCATGCGCTTAGACCTGCGAGACGCAAACGGCTTGGCAACTCCGTCAGGGCATGCTGATAACGGCGAAGTCGTGAACGATTCTGCCCGAAATCTGACTCTTGGAGTTTGCTTTCACCAACACTCATTCCTCCTCACCATCCTCATCAAGTCCCCAAGCGGAACGGATGTCCGATGCCTCGGTCTTTCCGTCGTTCAGAAGAAGCATTCGATCGGCAGTTGACGCCAAATCCGGATCGTGCGTCACCATCAGGATCGAAATAGGGTTCGTTTCATCGTGACACAATTCTTTGAACAATTTCATGACATCTTTTCCACTGGCAATATCCAGATTTCCCGTGGGTTCGTCGGCAAGCAGTACAGGTCGGTTTCCTGCGATTGCTCTGGCGATTGCGACACGCTGTTGCTGCCCACCAGAAAGTTGGTCGGGAATGAAGTTCAATCGGTCACCGAGTCCAACTTTCGTGAGTGCCACTTCCGCGGCTTCAACCGCTTCATTGGAAGGAATACCTGACAACTCAAGAGCAATTGCAACGTTGTCGAGGGCAGAAAGATTGTCAAGCAAATGAAAGTCTTGGAAAATCCAACCCACCTTTGACCTTCGGACATCAACAACACTCGATGGCCCTTTTTTGCCATACGTGCGATTATCAAGCGTGATGCTACCACCGTCACCTGCAAGCAGACCGCCAATTATGTTGAGTAGGGTTGATTTTCCAGATCCGGACGGGCCCATCAACGCAACCATCTCTCCTTTTTCGACTTGCATGTTGACACCTTTCAGGACGTGCAGTGAGCCAAAACTCTTGGTCAGGCCGTTTACTTCCAGCATTCCAATCCTCCCCAATGAGTTTTCATGTGAGAAGAACCCAACGTTATTTCTTTACAATGGTTTGTATCGAATGACTCAACATTTGGTGCGACGCTTTGAAAAAAGGGAAGCGACAGGAATCGGCATGACCGGAAGGACTGCACTCATCACTGGAATAACCGGACAAGACGGTTCCTACCTTGCTGAATTGCTTCTCGAAAAGGGTTACACGGTTTACGGATTGGTACGTCGCGTATCCCAACCAAGCTTGGGTCGAAATCTCATCAACCATCTCATGAGCAACGAGAACTTCCATCTCATCAACGGTGACTTGGCTGATCAAAACTCAATCGATAATGCAGTTCACCAAGTCAAGCCCGATGAATTTTACAATCTCGGAGCGATGTCCTTTGTTCCTGAGTCGTGGCGCTCACCAATGATGACTGCAGACATTACAGGTCTTGGTGCGCTTCGCTGCCTTGAAGCTGTCCGAAAGCATGCACCAGAATGCAGATTCTACCAAGCAGGTTCCAGTGAACAATACGGTAAGGTTCGGGAAGTTCCACAATCGGAGACCACCCCGTTCCACCCTCGATCACCGTACGGGTGTGCAAAAGTCATGGCTTTTGAGATAACNCGCAACTACCGAGAATCGTACAACATGTTTGCGTGCACGGGCATCCTCTTCAANCACGAAAGCCCNCGAAGGGGTTTGGAATTTGTTACCCGAAAAGTTTCAATGATGGCTGCGCGNATCAAACACGGTTTTGATGAGTGTTTGCACATCGGNAANGTCGATGCAAAGCGCGATTGGGGATTTGCTGGTGATTACGTTGAGATGCAGTGGAAGATGCTTCAGCAGGATGAACCGGATGATTACGTCATCGCAACCGGCCGAACCCACAGCATTCGTGATATGATCAGTCTAGCCTTCTCCCACATCGGTCTCGACCTTGCGTGGTCAGGAAGTGGTGTAGATACAATCGCTACCGACCAGAACGGAGTTGTTCGCGTTCGAACCAACCCTCGATTCTTCCGTCCTGCAGAAGTTGATTTGCTTATTGGCGACCCGGCTTACGCAAAAGAGAAACTTGGATGGGAAACAAAGACGACATTTGAACAACTTATTCAGATGATGGTTGAATCCGATTTGTCAATTGTCCAAGAAGCCGTTGATGGAGGTTATGCTCCACCGACACCTCCTGAGTAGTTTGCTGACTTTTGCATCAAACGGTTGAACAGTGGTGGAATCAAAGCAATCCAGAACATCTGGTAGTAACCGCCAGGCAGCTGCGGTGATTCATCGTACGGGCGCAATCGTTCATATGGTGTCGTGGCGCGAAGGTGATGCGCAGCATGAAGCGGCAAGTTCATCAAAGTATAACGAGACCAACGAGTCCTACTTTCCCAAGCATGACTTGCATTGGGTCGTTCATTTGCGCCGCGTTCAAGACCGTGATGTTGGATGTAATTGACGAACTCAAGGAGATAAATTGCTACAAGGGCTTGTCCAACAAATACGGCAAAGTACGACAATCCCCATGCAGCAAGACATGCAAGTAATGTGATCTCAACAAGAACCGATACAGTGGTATCCGTCTTGCGGATTCTGTACGCATTTCGTAGTTGCTTTGGGACGGTTCTTACCAGATGCCCGTACACGCTTCGACCCCATGGTGAACTGGTCGGATCGACTTTTCGGGCCCAGTGTTTGTGATGGGTGTGATTGTGCTCGACTGTAAAATGGAGATACAAAACGCACAGCAAATCCAATCGTCCGAGCCACCAACTGTTCGAGCGAATGCGTCGATGACAAAGTTCGTGCGCCGCAACAACGCCTGACGCTCCAGTTGCAAGACCTGCCGATAATGTCGGCACGATGATGGAAACGGATCCCACTCCAATCGACACACGATACAGCAAACAAATCACAACTACAGGAACTAAAATTCCGTGAAGGTGGACGATGACGTTGTGTCCTTTTCCTTCTTCTTCTACATCGTGAACGGTCGATGAACCTGCAAGCGCATCAAGAAATGGATACAATCCAAGGAGCAACACGATTGGGGTAGCCATCCACCAACCGCCAATCAATAGGGTGACCGCAGCAGAAAGGGGCGTCAGTAGACCTAGGACGTGCGGAACCCAGTTACCCATGTATTGACCAGCAACCAATGATTCAAATGCGTTGCCTTTGAATCACGCAGGCCAAACTGTGTTCTTTGAGGAGTGTTGAAAGAAAAAGGCATTGGAAATGAGCAGCAACGCTTTAATTCAGGATCGTCGAAACAGAGAAATGAGCCTATGAACAATCGTTGGCATCATTGAAATGCCGTTGCGATGGACCTGGGATTCCATTGCTTGAGAAACAAACGCGTCGAGATATCTGTCCATTCAATCACCTCTCCGAGAATAGTATCCACCACGTACATTGGCTGCAAATCGGAACGCTGCAACTGCTTTCAGAATTGATGGAACGATACTCGAAAAGATACCTGAACGGTATTGTTGTTGATCAATTATCATATCCGTATATGTTTGAAGTTCTTTGTCCATTGTTATCCTCACTGTAAATGTGGTGCTCTACCTATTCAAAGGCGTGGTAAAATTGCCAACACATAGGTTTATTTTTTACATTAAGTTGTATATAAAACACCAAAAACAACCGTTCTCTTCAAGAACAAAAATCTGGAGGGCTCGTTATCCGAGCCGCTCCCGACCGTTCTTCGACCGTGGAATCCGGCTACAGGAGGACTCGAGATGGGTATGGACCTTGCACTCAAAGCGAAATTGCAGAAACAACGCTATCACATTGTCGGTGAACACGGTGGAGTCAAGACTTGCCACTGGACAAAAGAGTCCCTGCTGCGAGACCGTGCATGCTACAAAGGGACGTTCTACGGAGTCAAAAGCCACACCTGTATGCAAATGTCGCCCGTTGTCGACCAGTGCAATCTCGCATGCACCTACTGTTGGCGAGAACCGCACATGGATTCCTTGGATTTGGATGACCAAGATCCTCTTGAATTGCTCTACGAGAGTGTACGAGCACAACGTCGATTGCTGTCAGGCTTTGGTGGAAACGACAAAGTTCCAAGAGAAAAATTCCTTGAAGCACAGGATCCGAAACATGTCGCTATCTCACTTAACGGTGAACCAACGCTTTACAAGCAACTGGATGAATACATGGAACTGTGTCACAAACACGGCATGACAACGATGCTTGTTACCAATGGAACGTTTCCGAAAGTACTGGAGCGACTCAACACACTTCCTACGCAACTTTACGTATCTGTAGACGCTCCTAACGAGCAGGTGTTCAACGATGTCTGTCGTCCAAAATGGAACAAAAACACGTGGAAACAGTTTGAAAAAACCATTGACTTGCTGCCCAGCTTGGACACACGAATCGTTTGCAGGCACACCCTCATGAAAGGCATCAACATGTCTTCAACCCACATCAAAGAATTTGCAAAACTGGACAATCGTGCCGATCCAGATTTCATTGAAGCGAAGGGTTACGTTTACGTCGGCAACAGCCGAGAGAATCTTTCAATGGAAAACATGCCGAGTCATGACGACATCCTCTCGTTTTCAAACGAACTTGCGCCTCAGGTCAACAGAGAGGTTCTTTCAGAAAGCCGACCGAGTCGAGTTGCTCTTATCGGTCGAGAAATTGTTCCGATTCCAATACCAGAAGCTGAGATGTTCTTCCCAAGCGACTTGGGCATC
>PBSP01000004.1 GCA_002726845.1 Methanobacteriota archaeon
TTCATCGCATTCGGTTTGTCTGTTTTCCGAATCGGAATTTCTGTTGCGTATTGAAATGGAGTAAGGTGCAGATACGGAGGTCAGTGAAACCGCATCCGCCGGCAACGATCCACCATCAAGAAAATCAGTAAGCGTTGTTATGATGTTGACCACCGTATCGGAAATGCTGAAACGGAATTCTTGAATTCCGACTTCCACTCTGAAATTGTTTGGAGGTTGGGTCAGACGTGTATCAAGCACAAGTGCATACGATTGAGAATCCTGAATGGCAGAATCGAATGCAAGACCCTTGAGAAGCGAGACCTCCATATGCTCAAGTTCGTCCCAAATTGGATCGTTCTGGTTAAGGTAATCAATTTTCCATTGGAAGGTTGGCCGCAACCAAAGCGTATCGGGAACGTTCAACGGATTCAGGGGATTGAATGGAGGTTCAAATCCAAAACCTTCGTTGAGTGTCAACAGACCGAGAACGGTCAGCGATATGGAAACGTCATCGACAGAGTCCCCGTCAATATCGATGTAATTTTCAAACAGCACGAGATTGCTTCCTACAAACAACTCTCCAGTGAATGTTCCGTATTCCCATGTTTCATACTGTGGGCCATTGTCACGGCTAGAGAAATTGATATACAATGCGTAGGTGTTGATTCCAACCGCTAAAGGATCGGTAATCGAAAACGAGTCAAGAGAAAACAGGGTTTCGACAAGATTGTTTGGCCATCCCTCAGGTTGCGTGTTGGTATCAAGAAGAATCTCATAGGGACGAGGGTGATCGACTGTAGGGGGTGAAGTATCACGAAGTTGTGCATCGCTCAGATATTGTGTGGAATCGTTGAGTGGGTCGCCTTCTCTGCTTTCTCTTTTCGCTGCTTCAACCAATCCGAGCGAGGATGTGGAAGAACCTGTTGCAACAAGAATATCATCGCTCATTTCTTGTCGCTCCATAAAATCGGACAACTTTTCCATCAGGCCAAAATCGTCTTGTTCAACCGAAACATCTGCTTGAACGGGTTGAAACAAGGGAATCAGCATTACCAAGACCAGGAACAAGGCTAATCTCTGACGTTTTGGACGATGCAACCCAGGTCGAACCAACCGAATCGCTTGTTCGACCATGGAGAGTGGTTGAGCAACTTGTATCTGAACCCATCCCTGCGTTGATTCTACAAAGCGGGGTTCTTTCCCAGTCTTTCATCGCTGAAACAATTGCTCAGAGGAACATGATGGGCAAACAACAATCGCTTCTTGTACACCGATTGGCATTGGTACCTGGAATTGCAGCGCACACTTTGAGCACGTTCCTTTCAACAGATTGACGTTTTCAGTAACCTCTGCCGGAGTTTCTTCAATCTCTTTGAGAGAAGGCACGGGATCGGGCAAATCCAATTGCTGGGGTAATTCAATCCCCGATGCCGTGGGTTTACTTGCCGGCTCAACGGTCGAGGATTGGAGTTCAGACAAGACATCAACCTCATTTTTTTGAGGAAGCGATTTCTTTCCTTCTGATTCATCATCGAAAAACAAAGCGGCGGCTTCACTCGCTGCTTTATTCGACGCCTCCGAGAGTTGCGGACGCGGAGCGAATATTGGCTGGGCTTGCGGCATTGTATCAGGACCTTGACCCGTACCGTAAATGGATTCAAATTCAGCTTGTTTACTCGCTTGTTCCTTCTCATTTTGAGACGTGACATCGGCTCCACCTCCAAGACCAGCAAGTTGGGTTGCATTCGCAAACAAAGGAAGGCGCTGTGTTTGTTTCACTGTCCGCATGTATGAAACAGCCTCATCCTTCGGCAAGCCTCTGTCGGTGAGGAGTTTTAGCGCAATTGTCGACTGCCAACGACGATAACCCAAAAGAGCGATTGACATCGTAACAACTCCGATAAAAAGAACAACTGCAAACAAAGCATAGTCGATTTCGGTCTCTTCTGCTTCGCTTACAATAACCGAAAACGTGTGACTGTCGCTGTTGTTCGAAGCATCAAAAACCGTTACAATTACGGTTTTGGTTCCGGCCGAGTCGAACACAACATCAGCGGTCGGACCGAGGTAATCGGAATCGTCGAGGAAATTTCCATTTGCGTCCTTATCCTCAGACGGGTCCAAATCCCAATGGAATCGAAGATCGCTGTTCGCATCGTATTCGTCTGATGCACTAACTCGGAATGTGATTGTTTCACCTTCAACGGCTTTGTTTGATAACGATTGAAGGAGAGGTGAATCTAAACTCGGAGGCGTTGAGTCTACGACAGCGATTTGAACCGATGTCGAATCGCTGTTTCCGCTTGGGTCAAGAACCATCAAATCGACTTGATGCACGCCGGTTGTAGACCAAGAGAACGATGCCGTTGTTTGCTGGCTGTAGGGCTCACCATCCAACGACCAAGAACAACTCTCAACTTGATGATCGTCGGTGCTCGATGCACAGGTGAGCGTAACGGTCTCATCGTGTTCGATCCGCCATCCGCCGGAGATGGGTGTCGCTGATGAGGAAGACGTGCCAGAGATTCGAGGTACTGGATTGTTGACATCCAATACGGTGATGTTGATCTGAGAGCGGTCCAACCCCAATACACCCGATACTGTGAGCGTAACCGTTTTTTCACCTGGAGTGTTCCACAGCGCTGAAGATAAAACACCAATTCCGTCTTCATCATTTATGCTGCTACCGTCGTTGTCTGAATCCGTGGATGCATCAAAGTCCCAAGAATACTTGGAAATTTGTTGGAGACTGTTTGGTGAAGAAGATGCATCAAAATTCAACGCAACACCAAGATGCACCGTCTCATTTTCGCTACCAAAGGACGCCTGCATAACGGGTACCAATTCGATTCGAACAGTCATTTTCAGATTGGTCGAGCCATCTCCTTGACCATCGACATCGTTTGAGTTGTCGACAAGAAGTTTGAGAGGTTGATTAGCAAGAGCTGAGGAAACAATCCAATTGAACGATGCGGTTCCATCAACACCAACGAGTGATGCTCCGGTCAGTGCAACATTTGATTGCCCTGCGAGGTAGTTTGCATTCATCGATTCCGTTTGGAGATAGACATCTCCAAAACCTTCGAGAGACCACGCTGTTACGGACACCGTCGTGCCTTCTTCAAGGAGTAAATCATCGCCCTCAAGCAACGTCAGGTGATTGTTGGGGGCTATTGCGAGTAAGTCGTGATACAAGGTCCACTGGCTGTCGGTTAATTTCGTAATGGAAATGGAAACTCTGCCCAAGTCGCCACCCTGATCGCCCATTCCTTGATCACCGTCATGGGCGAGGTTATCCACCACAATCGTCCATTCTTTTTCAGCAATAGAAAGGGGGACCTTCCAATGAAATTCATACGAGCCGTTTGCAAATTCCGTGGAAGGGATTTGCTGGTAAGCAGAACGATAGGATTGTCCCAACAAATACGGTTGGAGGCCTGATTCATCGAAAATAAGGACGTCAAGAGCGTCATCGATAACAAGAATTGTGATTGCGTAAACGTCGCCAGGTGACAACAATCCAAGCGACAACTCGACACATTCTCCATCATCCACGGGAACCTGTGATGCGAACGTGGTCGCTGACTCTGAGGTGCAGGAAGGCGCTACCCTCGCAGATGTACTTGATGCAAATGGAACAAATGGAACACACAGCAGGAGAATCAGAACTGCTATGACATGTTTCGATTGCATGGGAACCCCTTCATTTCATACTCTTTCAATGATGCGACAGCTTGTGTTGGATCCATCCACTCTCACCCAATTTTAGCATTGCAACCTCGCCATCGTCATCGATACGAACCCGATCACCATCATTCGCTGAGGCCAAACTGCATGATTGACCCAACACCTCTCCTGCCTGCGATAGTGCTTCGTCAACATCGCGCAGACGGGCAGAAAAATGCGTGAGAATGAGATGTTTGGCGTCGCACTTCAATGCGGTTCGCGCTGCTCCAGACGCCGTGCTGTGGAGATGATTGTCCGCACGTTCACTCGCATCGTTGAGGAAGGTTGCCTCATGAACAAGAACCGTAACAGGTGCCTTCGGCTCAATCGATTGTTCAGCCGTATCCCCTGAAAGTACAATGCTGGTCGAAGGTCTCGAAGGTCCACGAAAACTTGATGCTCGGAGCACTTCGCCGCCCTCCAACTCAATGTCAAATCCCTCGGAGAGCTTCTTCTTCTCTTCGTTGCCAAGGCCGGCCAGCGATGCTTTGTGTCGATTGAACGAACCTCTGCGTTCCTTTCTCGAGATTTGCCATGCACACGACGGTATACCGTGTCGAGTTGAAAGAGCGTCAATTCGAAAGGTCTTGAAAGAGGTTGGTTGAGGCATCGATTCATGCCAAAGAAGATCTTTAGCATCATCCACAAATTCAACCCAACGCCCAGATTCAGTATCACCAAGCAACCACCGAACGGGATAGCCAAGGTGATTTGTTG
The DNA here is from genome assembly GCA_002726845.1 of Methanobacteriota archaeon. Taxonomy (GTDB): domain Archaea; phylum Thermoplasmatota; class Poseidoniia; order Poseidoniales; family Poseidoniaceae; genus MGIIa-L2. The sequence continues at coordinate 4,426 of PBSP01000004.1, forward strand.
TACCCCCAAGCCTGAACCAAGCTCTGTACTGATTGAGAAGTTCGGCTGAAGCGGTTGTCGGCGGCAACTCAACATCAACACCAACGGTTTGGAGCAAATCAAGTATTTCCGATGATGTTGGTCCGTAAACAATGAGCGGTTGTTGCCGTCCATCGAGAGAAAGTGTCTGGAGAAACGGTAACAACCCCCAGGTGTGATCCAAATGCCCGTGCGTTAAAGCAACTGCAACAATGCGATTTGGCCGCAAAAGCGATGGTTCTCCACCATGTTTCATACGGCTTCTTTGTTTTGAATATCGCATTTGAAAACCTTCACCCGCATCAACAACTACGAGACCTTCTTGGCAACTGAATACACTACCGCTTACGTTCCTTGAGGACGTTGGTCGGGCAGATGCGGTTCCAAGAATGTGTATTTCCATCAAATCAACCCCTTACCCGCGTGGAATGGGTGTTGGAGGAAACCATCGAAGAATGACAACATCCCCAACAGAACGAATCCAGCGCCAAGGTACTGCAACATGAATCGATCCCTCAACAAGGTCATCGGGCGTATCCGTCACGAAAAGATGGGTGCATGAGTGGCTTGCATGCTCGATTACGGCATCATGAACAGTGCCGAGCAATCGCCCGTTTGGAAGGTACACCTGAAGGCCAGATAATTGCGATAACTTTCTTTCGCCCTTGCTCATTGGCCGCCCTCCATAATACCCGCAGGTGGAACGAGACCATCAAACAAACGCTTGATTACTTTCCACGATTGAGATTTGCTTTGAGAGGGGGACGCAACTTTTCTGCACCTTTACCCTTGTTGAACAAACCGCGTCCGCGCTTTCCAGCAGACGTTTTTCCACGGTATGCTCGGCCGCGATGGTTGTTGTTTCCATTCGCCTGACAAAAGACGCCGAGTTGCTTATCATTGATGATTGCAGGGTGGTGTGTGTCGATGAGGATTACCTCGAAGAATTTGTGCTTACCATCTTCGCCTACCCAATAGGAATTGAGAACTTCAAGATTAGGGAAGTGGCGAGCAACACGCTCTTCGGCGATACGCTGTGTGTTTTTTGCCATGGTAATTTTGGAAATACCGGCCTTGGATGGTTTTCGCTTCATGTGGATTTTGCCCTTACGAAGCCCACCGCGTCGTACTCGGGTACGGATTAGGACAACTCCTTGCTTAGCTTTGTATCCCAAGCGTCGAGCAGCATCGAGGCGTGTTGGACGCTCAATGCGGCAATTGACGGGTTCACGACGCCACTGAGCCATTCTCGTTTGACGGAACATGTGCGGGAGAGCCTCTTTTGGCTTCTTCCAAGTTTCGCGAACATAATGGTGGAGTCCTTTCGCCATGGTAATACCTCAATGGGAGCAACTTGCCGACTTTGAACCCCTTTATGAGCCTGTCCATCTGCAAAGCGTTTTGAAAATGTGACGGTAACTGTTACTGAAGCGGTTTTGCGAGGCCATTGGCAACCAAGCTACGCCAGCCTCCCCAAAGCGAATACACGCCTGTATATCCCATTCGAGTGAGTGATTCGGCTGCTATAGCGGATCGGAATCCCCCACCACAATACAACACGATTCGGGTATCCTCTGCTATTGGATGCTTTTCGATGTCGCGTTCAATGACTCCTTTGCCGATGTGTATGGCTCCTTCAAAACAGCCAGCCTCGTATTCGTGTCGTTCACGAACATCGATGACAACAACCTCTTCAGCATCGTTCAACATCGCAATAAATTGGTCTACGTCACACTCGGAAATCGCAGAACGGGAACGTTCAACCGTAGCCAAGAATCGCGGGCTGTGCTTCTTCACCATGCATGAAATGAATCGATTCAGCATTTGAAAATATTCATTCCACGGGAAACACTACTTCAAATACACAGAGTCCGACATACTTCTATGGAGTGCAACATAAGCCACAAGGGAAGGCTAGCCCGGCTCTACACTGGGATTGTTGCAATAGTCTTTGGACTTGTATTGGCAATTCTCACAACACTTAGTGTTCTTCCAACAGCGTTAGGATGGATTGCAGTTGCGGGTTCCATCTTTGGCGGCGCNTTTGCGATTTTTGAAGCTCGCAAAGGCTGGTGTATNGTNCGGGCAATCGGTTTCAAAACGCCNCTATGAAGCATCAGCAAGGGGTTTTTCATGCCGTTGGTTGANCAANCGATCCACNCCAATCATGGCAAGAACNACCACNGCAATCATAGAATACAACACAATGTCCCATGATATCTTGAATACAAGTCGTGGGAGATTTGGCGAGACAGAAAGATGGATGGAAAGGAAAGCGACGCGCAGAACGCAAAACCAAACAGTGAGATGCAACGGCCAGTTAATCGATCTGAACATATGGAAAATAAGGATGGTCATCAAACCCATCGGACCACCTCCCATGAAACCGACCCAAGTGTTGCTCGGTGATTCTCGATCGCCAATGTAGCCCCCTGTCAAATAGAGGTTTCCTGGATCAATATCACGTGGATGAGTGAATCCATCCAATTGACCCATCGTAGCCCACCATGTGAACCAAACAACAATTGGAATGAGTGCAACAAGAACGTATCGTGTTGCTTCAACAACAGGTCCACGTTGTTGTTCCATGAGGAATTTGAACTCTCTTTGAGAAAGGTAGTAAAATCCTGAATAGAGAATCATCGTGGTTGCACCTGCATAGGATCCCCAACTGATGGTCACCCAAGCAAAAGCGACGAAATGAATTGGGGAAATTCCAATCCTTCTTTTCTTCGTAATCAATTCTGCAAACCAAGCAAAGAGGAACATCAACAAAATCGAGAGGACCACCCAATCGATTGCATTGCGTTTGAACCACATTGCAACAGGCAAAAGGCCGTACATTGCTGAGACGGTGAACATGACCTTTCTGGATTGTATGTTTTCGACATAAATCAGGTAAAGAAGCGACGCACCTACGATAAGAAGAATTGACAGAAGGAGCATGGAGGGATGTTCTTGTTGAATGGTGACGATATAGAATCGCGTCAGTGATCTTCCAAGAATTCGGTGTTCGCTGAAGAAAAAGGTTACAAAACAAATCAGAATGAAAGGCAGCAAAAGCTGTGTCGGTACCTTCTTTTTGACCGATTTGAAGTAGAATCGTTCAAGGAGAATATATCCAAAAACGCAGACTCCAATAATGGACAATCTCGTTTCAGGGAACATGATAGTCGCTGAGAAAATACTGCCAAGACCAACGATTTGAAGATGCGAGAAATCATGTTGCTTCCATTTTTCATATTGTATGATCAATAGGCCTGCTACGAAAAGACCAACTGGAAGCCACAACCCTACCGGATAGTAAAACAAGGCAAGCGTGTCTCGATTAAACGACAATGTCATTGATAAAAATGCAGTCGTAGCAAATGAAATCGTTGACCAGAACATGAACCTTTTCGATTGATTCAGTTCCCTTAGTGCATAGATGAGCACCCCTGCAATGCCAAGAAATGCAATACTGCTCAGTAAAAAATCAGATGTGCGTAAACCGATTTCATCCACATTTAAGCGCTCCCACTCAATCTTTTCTGAAGTCAATCCTTCGATGTGTGGATGACCTTCCTCAATCAACCAATCGTTGCGAGCAACTGTTGCATCCCAATTCCATTGGTCAAGTTGTTGGCGTTTTTCTTCGCTTATGTCAAATGCATCGAGTGGAATACGTCCATGAACTGCATGAGGCAGTGGTAATGAGAAAAGAACGGAAGGAAGCGTTGCTAGGTCACGTTGTTGAACATCTTTGACAACCGCGCCTTTCTTGACATTTGGACCCCACATGAAAGCCGCTACATCGCGGAGAATGTCAAGGTCTGAACCGTGTTGACCTGAATCGGTTAAACCGTGATCTGATGTGACGACAACCGTCCAATCATCTGGCAGTTCTTGAAACACCTCCTCCAGGTTTGTATCAATCCACCTGAGCTTGTCCTCGTACTCAGGAGAATCCAATGCACCGTATCGATGACCAACACTGTCCAATCCAGAAAGGTGAGCGATAATGAGATTGCGAGGTATGGAATGGCCTTCTGGTGGAGCACCTCTTGCCCATCGTTTCAATTCTTCAAATCCCTCCTCATCGCCTTTGTAGTAATCTGCATGGCCATAGCGAGCCTCGTAGAAGGGAGCCTTCTCTCGATCAAAGACAAGATGTTTCCAAACGTAATCACCAATGACGCCAACGTGGTTGTCTGGATTGCCATTTCCATCCCCATCAAATGTTGAAGCCAAGTTGAATCCATCAATACTCCCTGGGTGTTGTGGACGGAAATTTTGGAGCGCTTCATTTGGTCGTGAAGGCACACCCGTGGCCATCTCTTTGACACACATTGCTGTCATGGTCAACGGATTTGTTCGAACTTCAAGATAGGCCCCGTCCGCCACCCTTCGGTTCAAATTTGGCATGAAGGTTGAATCGGTCATCATATCTTTGCGACCACCGTCTAGTACAACGAAAAGAAATCCTTCAGTTAAGGGTTCATCAGGATATGGTGAAGGTTCGACACCTTCCATCGGCACTGGCATGTCTGAAACGATGTAAGAGCCAGTATAGATGAGTGAAGGGAGGCAGAAAAGAGCCACCATCACAAATGCGATGATGACTATACGTGGTAGTCGCATTCGTGAATACACCGCTACACATCGCTTATGATGCTTTCACCATCGTTTCTAATTTCAGCCCAATTCCCCGTAAAATCAAACAGCACGACCCACCACCGTGAATCATGGCCAACCAAGTACAGGGTTCGGATTCGATTCTTTCCATGTTGCAATCGGACCATGACATTCGGCTGGTTCTCGTCGACCGTGAAAAGAACACGGAATCCCTACGACAAGAGTGTGCAAAACAAGGCATTCCTCTTGAGGAGGGATCGACAAACGATCTGTGGCGGATGTCAGCGGTTGGCCACACAGATGCACTTGCATTGCTAGGAAGAGAACCTCATGGAACATTGGAAGAAGTCTTTGAACGAGGCGGTTCAATATGGCTTCTTGATGGAGTACAATATCCAACAAATCTCGGATTTGGAATCCGTACCATCGAAGTAAGCGGTGCTGATGCTGTCGTTCTCAACGCTTCAAGAACCCATCAAGATCGTCGAACGATACGAAGATCGAGCATGCGAGCTGATCGATTTATTCCAGTGGTTTACAGCGACACAGCGTCCATTATCGCAGAAGCAAAGAAAAACGGATTCAGAATCATTGCTGCTGAGGATGTTGGGACGGTCGAACCGTGGGATTGCGATTTGTTGGGCGATGTTCTTTTTGTTGTCGGAGCAGAACGAGAAGGCGTTTCAAAAGAAGTTCTCGATGCCTGCGACGAGATTGTACGATTGCCAATGGAAGGTTTTGTTCCGTCGTACAATCTTCAGGTTGCAATCAGCGTTTTGGCAGTCGAAGCATTGAGGCAAAGAAGAGCAACATGAAGAACCGCAGTTCAGTATTTTTGAGAGAACTTTCCGCTTGCAGTTTTACAAGGAAGCAAGAATTGCAAGAAGGATTAGGAAACCAACACCGGCGAGTAAAATCAATCCTGTATGCTTAATTCCATCTTTTAGATTGTTCAGTGATTCCTTGCCTTTGGGCAAGTAAAATTCAACAAATCCGCATTCTTTGCAAGAGATCATTTGCAGTCCACCCCGAATTCGGGCGTTTAACGATTCATTCAGGCTTTGCGCTCCACATTTTACGCACACACCATCGCTCATGATGGGTTTACTGCCTCAAAGAATGTATACCTTTTCACCTACAAGGAATCTAATTTGAGATTCTAGCACTACGCTACGATGGACGTCATCCTCGGTATTTTGTCCATGCTCCACCCGATTCTGGTCGGGTGAACCACGTGTCTGAACCAGGAGGATGTTCGACCCATTCGTAACCCTGCTGAACCACACCAACTGCATCAAAAGATGGAGTGTCTTCAAATTCAGCAACGATGGAATCAAACGCTTTCTCCTCATCGTACAAATCCAGTGCTTTTATTCCAGTTCCTCCGGGTCGAGAAAGAATTGCTAACAACATACCAATAGTCATGAGTGCTAACGAAGCAATTTGTATGTTTTTGTACAAGTTGCAATTGCTGTTTTCGTTGATGATGCACTCCAATCGCAGGTCGCCAGAGAATGAGAAAAAGGGGATGGAAAGCACGATGAGAAACAGGCCAGAAGAGAAACGAAGGTCTCGCATAGTAAACAATAGAATCCCGCATTTTTGACTTTATCTATGCGGTATTCGCGAGCACTCTGTATGTTCAATCATTTCCCCAGAAAGGTTGGGTGGTGTTGACTTCATCCTGTAGGTCTTCATCTTTGATGAGATAGGTTGTGTTGCTTGTTTCAAACCGATGCATGTTTCCATGCTTTGTGCGTTTAATGATTGGACTTGTTCTTCTGTGCATGTTGCCGAACGTGGGATGATCAATCATATCGCCTTTAATTCGTGAATCTTCAATTCGGGCATTTTTCATCCAGACCTCAGCCTTGGAACCCTCAAGGATCTCAAAATCCGTTCGCTCGTGTAAGGTATATCCTCCATCAGAAAAGAGACGAATGCTCCATTGCCCTTTAGCTTGTCCTGGCAATGTTGCATTGTCAACTTCAAGATCTCTCAGCCACCGCCAGCGGTCTTCATGATCACGATCTCCAGCATGGGCCGGATAGACTCCAACCCATGCATTGTTTCCAGGTGGAGGATTGTTGATCTTGAAGCGTATTGGTTGATTGTGATTGAAAGACAGTACTTCAATGCGCGTTGGGGTGTTGCCCTCAGCTTCTGTTCTTACCATGGATGTGGACCCCATTCCTTTCGTAGCGGCAACAACTGTCACTAATGCGCCAATGCTAAACATTACCGCACCCGGAATTAACATTGCGAGTCTGTCCTCGCTCGTGGATGTGGCTCCTATGATGAGAAGCGGTAAACCCATGATGACCAAGGTTATACCTACGCCAGTGGCAGCGACCGCTCTTCTCTTGGAGGATAAGAGAGCATTGGATTTGAAGCCCGTTTTCAAAAGGATGACAAGGCTAACAATGAACGTAAATCCGCCTATACCCATGAATATGGCGCCAGGAATGAGCATCCCAAGGGTTTCCTTATTCTCCTCGTTTTGAATCCACATATTGAGCGAATCACCGTTTTGGTTTTGTATCGTGATGGTTGTTGTACCTGCCATGCAACCGTGGCATGCTTGTCCGATTTTGATGAGGTTTCTTCCATCGTGATGGCGTTGGTCGACGGGATCACTGGTTCCGCAGCCGACATCTTCGAAGACTTGTCGACTTTCATCTGGAGGGTTAACTTTCTGGTACCCCGTCCAAGGGTCAGACATCCAACTTCCTGAGTGGGTAGCGTTCACGATGATGTTTTCACAGTGGTCAAAGATGCCGTTTGAATTGAAATCAACGAGGCTTCCCTCAATATAAATTCCCCATCCTAAATCGCCTTGCTCGTCGCGATCTTCGATTTCCAAGGTTGCAGAGGTCATGGCTTCGCTGAGACCCTCACCCAAACCAGCAATGAACAATGGAATGCTTGGTACGAGCAAAATCATACCGATGGCCAAAGCGATTAATGCCGTTCTTCGACTTGATTCTAAGACGGCTGGGTCAACCGGTCCGGCTGGCTCCACATAGAAGTCTTTCCGTGCGTGAAGCGTATGCCCTCCGTCAGAGAACACCCGTATGCTCTGAGGGCCTGCTGCTTGCTTTTGCAAGGATGCATTGTTGGTATCGATGTCGCGAAGCCATTTCCACCTGCGGTTTTGTGCTCCATGGTCTTGGTCGGGCGCATTCGGCGGGTAGATGCCCACCCAAGCATCGTTGTGGTTTGGGGGATTGTTGAGTTTGAAACGGACGGGCTTACCGCTTACAGCCTCCAACATTTCAATGGATTCTTGCTGTTTGACGGGAGTGTGCTCTTGGATTTGAGTTGCAGCATCGGTTGAGTGAGTTCCTTGCGTCGATTGAATAAAGAAATCTTTTCGTTCGACCATCGTGTATCCGCCATCAGAAAAAACACGTATGCTCCAATCACCTTCCGCCCACCCCCCGTTGGATAACGAAACATTGTTCACGTCAATGTCCCTGATGTATTTCCATCGCTGGTTTTGCTCTCCGTGATCCTGATCAGGTGCGCTCTTTGGATAAATGCCGACCCAAGCCTCGTTGTGGCTTGGAGGATTGTTGAGTTTGAACCGAACGGGCTTACCATGCACTGCTTCCAGAATCTGAATAGGTTCATCTGAGGTAGGCGCGGAGGTACGACTGGTTTTGATGTGCTTTTGAATTCGACTGGCGGCGTCGGATACATGGCCTGTACCACCCTGATGTACAAACTGAATATCCTCCCAGCCGCCTCTTGGCGCATGGTCCCGGTTCCATTGTGCTGTGCCATCAGGCTGAGCACTCAGGTACTTCCCGTGACAGGACTTCAAACAGACGACATCGTTACCTCGATCTTCAACCGTGAACTCCTCCCAACCACTATGCGGTGCCGCTTTGCGATTGATTTGCACCGTCCCATCAGGTTGTGCTGAAACGTACATACCGTGCGTACTTCTGAGTGTGATTTTACCATCTTTCCGCCTCTCGAGATGAAAATATTCCCAGTCACTTGCGAGGTCGCGATTCCATTCTGCTCGTCCGTCGGGCTGTGCGCTCAGAAACTTGCCGTGTATGCTCTTGAGTGCTAATTTTCCTTCATGCATGTGTTTCGGCGAGGA
>PBSP01000005.1 GCA_002726845.1 Methanobacteriota archaeon
GTTCCAATCCAAATCTGGACCGTATGCTTGCCACCAGCCGTACTCCATGTTTGCATCACGACCTTCTCGGTCAACCGTCCGCAGTGGCCTATCGCACAACTGCTCCCCACAATACAATGGAGGCAATCCCTCCACCAAAATTGGAGCAACATGAGTTGTTTCCTTTATTTCAGGAGCATCCGAAAACGCTTGCGATTGCGAAGCGAGAGGTAGCATAAGCATGAGCAAAACCAAGAACAATGCTTGCCTTGGATTTGAAAAAGTCGGCCTACCGTTCATAATCGCCACACCTAACCACAAATCGATATATTTTGATGGTATCGCTTCAACGCTCCAAGAATCCTCTTAATTACGCATCTTTTGGCCACATGAAGTGCTTCGGTTCCTTTGAACATTGAATTTGAGGTCCTGTTCGACGCTCAATCATCCCCAAAGGTCCCAAGCAAACTGGGCAATCTCCCGTCTCTGCGATGTGTTCCATCCACGCAATTCGTGTTTCAGCTTCATCACCTGCTTCAATCAACTTACGCAGAGGCTCACGGAGTTTTCGAGGTACTTCAAGACCGAGTTCAGTCCATGGGTCCTCCAGCTTTGAAAGATCAACCATGGTTGATTTCATATGTTCAAATCCTGCCCGGGACGTTCCGAACCCTTTCGGTCCTCCATCAACGACTCCAAGGGGATACGGGCCACCTTTGGCCACAAATGGAACCAAAGCATAGGCGAGAACAAAGCCACCTATGTGCGCCATGTGAGCCACTGTTGAATAGCCACCAAGTCCTACTGCGTTGAAGGCTCGAATCAACTCAAATCCAAAATAGAACAGCGCGATTACAGTCACAGGCCAGGGCCGAATAAGGATCAGTGGGAACGGGATTTCATCCTTCGGCCACCCCGATAAGTACGCACCTAGGAGACCATAGGCTGCTCCGGAAGCTCCCCATGATGGCGTTGTTGAGTCTGCATTGAACAGAACCCACGCAACGGATCCTCCCAACAGCCCTGCAACGTAAATCACGGTAAACCGCTTTGTTCCCAATCGTTGTTCCAGTGGAATCCCTACCATTGCAATAACCAAAACATTTCCAAGAACGTGCGTCACATCCCCCATGCTGTGAAGAAAACCTGCTGTGAACAACGTGTGCACGTGCGACAGGCTGTCCAATCGATTTGGGATTAACCAAAAATCGTTCCACACAAATTGCGGTTGAATGCCGTAGGAAACCAACACGCGAAATGTGTATTGAACGATGTACCCCAGCAACAACGCTACAGAAATCCCAAGGGCAATGGGTGTCTTGTTTCGGTAAGAGTAAACGATGGGATACACAATAGCGGTAAACCAAAGCAGTAGAAGGAACCAATCGAATGCATCAAAAGTTGTGAGATACAACTGGCCCATGATACTCCGAGGGTTTAACCAACTATGGGTGTTGTCCTGACGCAGCATTCATTCATGGTGGATGTTTGGCATGGATATGAGCGAGGCACTTCTGACTCTCAGTGACGTAACGGTGCGTCGCGGTTCGTCGGATGTGTTGAAAAATTTCAACCTCAGTTTGAAATCGGGTCAAACGGTGCTTCTGAACGAAAAAAACGGTGCTGGTAAGTCGACCATCATCGAGGCATCTGCAGGTTTGTTGCCTCTAGAAACCGGTGAAGTTCGCCACCACGGAGCGTTGGTATTGGATTCTTCAGGGCGCTCAAAACGGCCCGAAATGGCCTTTGGTTTGACCTTACAATCCGATGGTTGCATCGGCAGTCAACGCGTTGAGGAGCACATCTTCAATGCGCTGGATTTGACTTCAAGCAGAATCGACATCGAATCGTGGCTCAAGCGTTACAATCTTGCCCATCGCAAACACGACCTCATCGCTCATCTTTCGGGAGGTCAGCGCAGAAAAGTTGCGATGTTGGCTGGAATGTTACCGGGATTTGTTGGTGACAAGCCAAGAATTCTCTTACTGGATGAACCAGCCTCGGGATTGGATCAACCTTCTCGGGAACGTTTGGTTGAAGACCTTCACGCATTGCGAGAACGTGGAAATACGATTTTATTGGCCAGTCATCACTCAGACTTTGCAGCGTGCGCAACCCACATCCTTGAGAACAACGAATTGATCGCAACGAATCCCGATGAGTACACATCGAAGAAGCGGATTGACCTCAAACCCACTGTCAAATCCGGAAGTGCTGTGTTTAGAACGAGCATGACACTCAATCGACGGACTCTTGCAACGTTAGCGAACAACGGTATTGCTGGATTCCTTACGCTTGGTATTCTGCTTGCACTTGTGGATCCGAAAGCGGTAGATTCTACTCTTGTTCAAGCGTCAGGATTGTACTTGAGTTCAGCGTTTGCAGCAGGATTGGTCGGTGACAGCATCATCGCAATGTTGCATGAGCACCGTGCGCTAGATTGGTGGAAAGCGCACCGAAAAGGAATTCCATACTCTTATCTGCACGGTTTCGTATTGGGCATGGGGTTGACGATGCTGACCCAACTCGGGTTTGATGAAAGCGTTTCATGGCTGCTGACACTCATTGGAGGCCTTCTGACCGCATCGACCATGGCAATCGTGCGTTGGTTTGACCTCGCAACCTCCAGACTGGCTCGTCCCAAAGCGGTCTACACAAGAATTCTAACGCCCATTCTTGTTTTGCCCTTTGCGCTCCTCGTTCAATGGATTACCGATTCAAATCTGTTGTGAATGCAATTGTTCAAAGCAAAAGGTTCGGTGGAGGACACATGTCCAAGCGAGCAGCGGAGTTGGTGCTCCTCGTCGGGTTTATTGGCATAGGCATTACACTTGTCCTTGCCCTTCTCAAGGCGCCCAGCGTATCCATCAACGCCTTTGAGTCTCCCGATGCGCAACGAATTTTTTACTGGCACGTTCCAGCAGCGTGGGCAGCATTTATCGCATTTGGATTCCTTTTTTTAGGCTCTGCATTGTGGTTTTTCAAACGCTCTGATTTTGGATGGAGAATGCATGTTGCTGGTGCAGAAGCTGGTCTCGCAACCGGATTAATGACCGTGTGGAGCGGTATGGTTTGGGGATCTGCTGAGTGGGGCGTAGCATGGGATTGGTCCGACGTCCGCCTGAATACGTTTGGACTGCTTACATTCCTCGCTTTGTTCCTGGTCTTAGGCCGTCAAGCCCAACCAGATGGCGTAGAAACCAGGGACACATTCTCAACATTCGGATTGTTTGGGTTTGTCCTCGTTCCCGTCACGTATGTAGCAACACGTTTGTGGCAAATTCGTCATCCAGGCCCCGTTCTGGGTGGAGGAGATGGAGGCAGTTTGAACAGCGAAATGGCTGCTGTATTGTTTTTCGGAGCCATTTCGTTCACGACATTCATGATTGGTCATGTGCTGATGAGTATGCGAATTACATTGTTGGAGCAACGATTGGAAAGCATTCAAGAAGCAATGGATAAGGTGTGAACAATGGCGGAGGGCATGACCTACCTTGCAGTCGCTTATCTTGGCATGCTCATTGCCATTGCGATTTGGACGTGGACGGTGTTCTCTCGAAGCAACGACCTTGAACAAAGGATTGATGCGGTTGAACGCAACATTGAGCAACATACACCAAAAAGCATTATCATCGGCGACGAAGACACCAAAGAACAGGAATGAGGGCCATGAGTCAAGGTCTCGGGGGCGATTTTTGTCTCGTATGTGGTAGCGACCCGCCCTTGTTTACCGATCGAATGTGCGAGGCTTGTACGCGCAAGCGAACCAAGTTGGCTAACGTCCCGGAAAACACAAATTACACACAGTGTGCGCGATGTGGTTTAATCGATATTCAGGGCAAGTGGGTCAACATTCCTGAAGACACACTCTGGGATGAGTTGATTCAACGAAGTGTCCAGTTTCACTCACGAGCTGAAGAAATCGGTCTTGGGTTTGAGCCTCAGACAATCTCCGACAGGCACACGTTGCTGCACATGCAAATGGAAGGTGTGATTGATGATTTGCTCTACACCGAGGAGCACACCATGCGAGCGCGTCGATCAAACGGTGTATGCCTGACATGTACGCGTCGTGCAGGAAATTATTTCGAGGCAACCGTGCAACTTCGCTCGACAGGTCGTCGACTTGAGGAGGATGAATTGAACAACCTTAGAGCGAGTCTCGATGATGTCATCGAACAACTTAGCGACGACCCGATGTTCTTCATCACCAACGAAGGCCCCGTAACCGGAGGCTATGACGTTGTAATGGGCTCGAAGGGATTGGCACGTGCATGGGGTCGTCATCTCACAGAAACATGGGGGGGTCAAGTGAATGAGACCAATTCAACCGTTGGTCGTAAAGACGGCATTGATGTCACACGACTAACGCTTCTGTATCGGAAACCCGGCTACGACCTCGGCGATGTCGTTCAATGGCGCAACGATCTATGGCGACCAAGTTCATGGAGTAAAGATGGAGCGATAATGGAACGGATTTCACGTCAAGAACGCACCGGAGCCACATGGCGTGATCTAGAGGGCGTGAAAGTCCTCGCACAAATGAAGGATCATGTTGTTGTTGATATCCTCAATCGAGACGATTCTGTGGCTGAATTTCTCGACCCAAGCAATTGGCAAATGACTTCTGTCCGGCTTCCTTGGGATTTTGATGGTGCCTCTTCCCTCCGACTGGCGACGATTGATGGCGAATTTATCGCACTTCACGATATGGCACTTGACCGCTCCGAATCATAGGAGTTGATATGAAGGTTGAACCTTCCATAGAAGCATGGCCGAGGACGAATTGGACATTGATGATTTGTCTCAACGACTTGACTCAGAAGGAATGATTGGATTCACAGAGTCCTTCGTTTCAGATTTAAGGAAGGGCTTTTCTGTTCTCAACGAGAATCAATACCCCTGGTTGATTGATATCAAATCGGTTGATTGGAAAGGAGTTCTTTGTTTTGGAATGGGTGGTTCGGCTGCAGGTGGCGATTTTTTGGCGAGAATAGCGGACGCAAGCGGTTCAATTCCTTTCGTCGTTCACAGAGATTATCAACTTCCAACGTGGTGGACTAAGGATTGGCTCATTCTTGCTACCTCGCACAGCGGCAACACTGAGGAGACCTTTGCAGCAACCGAGACAGCACTAAAACATGGAGCGACCGTCGTTGTTATTGCAACAGGTGGAGCCTTGGCGGGGCTGTGTGAATTGTACGAGAATTGCCATTTGATTCCCTCCATTGCGGGGCAACCACCTCGAACGGCTTTTGGGCATCTCTTTTCTCGTCAACTCGCACTCATTGAATATCTTGAATTTGTTCCTGGACAACAACCGCACCTGCGGGAAGAAATGCTCAATCGTTTGGAAAAAGCGATTCATGCCAACGATTTCAGGACACCGCAAGGTACTCCGTTACTCGATCTTGCAATGTCTTTGAGAGAGCGTCCCATTTCCTTACTCGGTCCAACAGAACTGGAACCCGTCCTGGTCCGTTTCAAAAATCAACTCAATGAGAATGCTGGTCGATTTGCACGAATTGGCGTGGTCCCTGAGATGAATCACAACGAACTCGTCGCTTGGGGGGGCGTCTCTGACGATGCAGATCCTGAACGATCGAATCAAGCAACTCTGTTCGTAACGTGGGAGGGAATGCACAAGCGAGTGCTTCGTCGCATTGATTGGATGATTGAACATACGCCTACCGATTATGCATGGCGAATCCAAGGGGAAGGTTCTACTTTGCTTGAAGCGCTGCTCCATCACTGTGTTGTAATGGATTGGTTGACCATAGCACTTGCGTTCTTGCACGGCAAAGACCCAGCAGCAATCCGGCCCATCCAAGCGTTGAAAGCGTTCCTTGCAGATGAGGTTTCAGTATAGATTTCCCAAAATGTTTCTCGGGTCGGGATACCGTTCGAGCGCCGCATGGCGATGTTCCGCAGCAACAACACCTGGCAAATCGGGTTCTTGAGGTTCTACGAGGGACAGTTGCAAGTGCACGTGCGGCGGCCATCCTCCGTTTTCATAGACTTCCCCCATGCGAGCGAGTTGGTCGCCTTTGTTCAATCGCATACCAACTTCAACTTCGGCCAAGGATTCTCTGGACAAATGCCCATGCAGGAGCCAAATGGTTTGTTTTTTGCTCTCGATGGTGAGGACGTGCTCTGTGATGATGGTCGGACCGTAGGAACCGTCTTCGTCGTTGTCAGCAAAACTGTGGACAACTCCCTCTTCAAACATGTAAATTGGAGTTTGCGCAGCAGCCCCGATGTCCAAACCGACATGGACCGTTCGGTTACCTGAAAAAAGCGGTTGCGTGTACATGCCCTTCCGATCTTCGTCATAACGACCAATGGTGTACTCATAGAATTGATTCCAATCGCTTTGTGGGCGCTCAAGATTAAGCACCCAGTATTCGCTTGGTAGATGGACAATTGGATGGAACTGATTTTTGCCAGTACCTGCCAAATCTGGGCAGCCCCACATGGACCGAAGAAGGGTTTCACCTCTAAGAGTTCATGCATGAACTTGATGTGGTACAGGAGTGAGCAGGGATGCATGTGGGAGGTGATGTTGGCAGTTCTTCTCCCTACCGTTGCTCCCGGACTTGCATTGTTGCGTATTCTTGATGCGTCTGCTGATTTGTTTCGAAAAGCGTTGTTGTGCTTTCCGCTCGGACTGTTGGCGCTTTTTGGCACCTCTGGAATGTTGTTTGTTGTGCAATTGTGGAGCGTTTTCAATCTCAGTCTCGCACTGTTGTTGATCAACATTGCATCCATTGCATTCCTTTTCCAAAAAGTCCGGGTTGAACGAAAAACGTACACGCAGTGGCAAAGGATGGAGGCTGCAATCCATGGAATTGTATTGGAGGAAGCCGAACCCGAATTGGAGAACGAAGTTGCAGCTCAGCAATGGTTTCAAGCCAATCGAAATCCAATCGCTCAAATTGCTGCAGGCTGTTTTTGTTTGTTGACTCTTATTCCCATCCTGATTTTCGATCGACCGTTCGGTGTCGATTGGATTGGATTCAGTACCCTTGCAAGCAATGTAGGCCAAACCGGTACGTTTGAACTTCAAGCCCCAAACTCAGGTCTGTGGACCTATCCTCCTGCATTTCCAACAGTTCTCGCGTGGACAACGCATCTGACCGGTGCATCGCTTGAACAGAGCATCCTTGTCCTTGGACACCTCTCACTGTTCGCTGTGTTGCTCGGTGTTTGGGGAAGCATGGACAGACTTGGAGCTGGTGCAACAAGCGTTCTTGCGATGGGAGCATCATTCGCATTGTTTGCAAAGGTGTTTGATTCAGGTTATCCAACCGTCGCAAGTCAATTGGGGTTGATCGTCGGGTTGCTGATTGTCCTTCGACCGCTTCAATTATCGTTGCGTTATCACATTACTGCGTTTGTCTTCCTTGCGGTGTGTGCCGTTTTAATTCACCCTACTGGTGCGATTTATCTTGCTGCTCTTTTGTTCGCAAGTTTGGTAACAAGGGAGCGCCTTTCCGATGATGAGAAGATCCAACGCAAACCCATTTTTCTTACTTCAATCATCATCATGAGCGCAATGTTTGTCATTGCCATCATCTTTTTCGCACCGAGAATGCTCAACGAACCTGTTTTCGCTGAGTACGGATGGCAAGGAGGAAAACCGATGCTGATGTACAACGGGCCATTGATACTCATCGCTGGATGTTGCATGTACATCGGTCGTGCTTGTCTCGAGGTCCAGATGCTTTCCATTTGGTTCATCACCGTTTGGTTCTTTTCCTTCATCCATCTTATCGAGGGACTTGCCAACATTCAGGTTTTGAGTCTCCTTTCGTACACATTGTACTCTATGGCCTTGCATGCATATCACATACCCTTGGCTGTTGTTGTCGGGTTGCTGGCGAGTCGTACAACCTCATTCACCACAGTTGACGAGACTCGCTCCTGGTTCGGATTGGAAATGGATGCCTTCATCCGACCGATATATTCCGCCATATTTCTCTGCCTACTTACGATTGGTTCCATCCTAAGCATTGGATTGTTGGTGGAATTGTCCGAGCATGATGAACTTCATGCTACAACCTCTGGTGATCTCGAATTGCGTCAATACCTCGAAAAGCATCCACCCAACGCAATTGTCTACACAGAGAATGTGCACTGGGGCCACAGTTACGCATTCAATACTCAGATACAAACCACCAGTGTTCCTTCCCTCGGACTGCTTACTCTCGACCAGAGCATACAGCAGCAAGCAACAAACGCACTGCGCGCGGATGATGTTCAACGATTACGAAGTCTTGGAATTGGTTACGCTGTCTCCAGTCCAATTGGAACGGTTGCACTAACGCTTGGACCCTCCCCGTACTGGAGTATGGAACAATCCTTTCAAGGCGCACGATATTGGAAATTGTGGGATGAACCCTCGCCCTCTCGAGTTCTGATGGGCGTTGCACTCAACAGTACTGCATGTGAATCGATGAAAGGTTGCAGCGTTGAGGAAGATCCTTGGCGAAACCACCGCTTTTACGACCCTCTAAACAGAGGAGATACGCGAATAAACTTACACCACAAAGGAACCTACCATTGGCAGGATGTCGTCAGCAGCTCAAACCTCCAAGGTCTGCATCAGGTGTGCATTTTATACGAACAAATTGGCTCATTTGAATCCTATACGATTCAAGTCAACAATCAAAGTTTCAACCTCGAAAAGAATCCTGGATGGAACCACCAGTGTGCAACAGTTCAGTTGAACCAATCGCTCGATCTTCGTATAAATCTGCAAGAGACCGGTACTCAATGGGTCAATCCACTAGGATTTTCTGGAAGGAGCTCGGAAATTCTTGATTCAACTGGATTGAGAATTCATCATATTGAATTAAAATGAAGGTTTGATGCGAAGGCATGAAAAACGCCAGAGGCAAGGAATAGACGTGAAACGCTTGATGATACTCTTGCCGGTCCTCAATGAGGCTGCAGGGTTGGATGTGGTACTGGAACAAATTCCAGAGGAAGCCTTGCACGAATTGGGGTGGAATTCAGAAATTGTCATTGTGGATGGAAACAGCACGGACAATTCACGGCAAATTGGTGCAGAGGCGGGGTGCAAGGTCTTGGTTCAGCCAAGCAAAGGAAAGGGTGAGGCCATTCGGTTGGGTTTTGACCACGCCATCAAGGAACAATTCGATGCTTTGGTCATGTTTGATGCTGACCGTACCTACAACCCACAAGACATGTTGGAGATGATTAAACAACTCAAAGCGGGTGCCGTAATCGTAGGTAATCGGTTGAATTCATCCATGGGGTCGGATGCGATGTCGCCATTAAACTGGATTGGAAATCACGTCCTTACGTGGTCGGCAGTCTTCCTCCATGGATTGGAAATACACGATGTCTGCAGCGGTTACTGGCTCTTTGATCGACAAGCCCTACTGCGCATGAATCTCAACAGTATGGACTTCGAAATCGAAGCTGAGATGTATGCACAATGTGCAATATCAGAAATCCCGCTTTCCAACATTCCTGTTTCCTACGGGGCTCGGGTTGGTGAAGCGAAACTTGGGTCGCTTCGAGACGGCACCTCAATCCTTCGGAAACTCTTGGTTCGGAAATTGTTCCCTCTTCCGGTCGAAGAAGAACTTGGTCAAGGCAAACTAGCGTTTGAATCCAATGATTGATTCTTTCCCTATTGTTCCATAGTTGTGTGAATCGGTTGAGGCTGTAGGATCGGGATTGTCTCCTTCGACAAAATACCCGTCTGAATCAATTCGCTTCAATCGTTTGATGCAGATTCGAGTTGGTTCACGAGGATCGTGAAACACCACGAGGTTTCCGACTTCGAGTTGTTCTCCTGAATAGGGGGTGACAACAACAGTATCTCCGTCATTCAGTGTCGGCCACATGCTGTCGCCATTCACGACAACAGCCAGTGTTTCCAATCGATCGCCTCAGCTTGCGCGAACCCAGGAAACGTCTCGACCCTTGGTTCCCCAGAACAGGGCGTGAATTTCTTCAACTGCATCCATCAATTCCTGTGCATGTTGTTCTGATACCTCAACCTTACAGGCAGAGCAGAGTTTGGCTGCCATCCAGAAGGTGGTGTGGAGGTCAGGGTTGGCTTCAAGGTGTTGAGGTTTGAAGAAATCCGTCCACAAGACGAGCAATTCGTCTTTGCATTTTTGTGCTTCTTCTTCCTTGATTGCTGCGTAGCGGCTCATTGTATTGATGTAAGAAATGGAGGTTTTGTCAGCGTGTCCTTCGCTGAGGGCAACCATCTTCTTGGTCATGGATTGCACGGCTTCGGCTGCAACACGTGCGCTTGCAGGGTCGTAGACGCCGCATGGGCCGTCACAGTGGGCAAATACTTGGACAATGTTTTGTTTCTCCATGCTGTTGCGTTGAACAACGAGCACTTGAAGATATGCTTTGTTTCAATGCTGCAAAGNAAGGACTAAATTGACGAAGCCTAAGTCAAAACCATGACAAGGTTGCGAGTTGGAATCCTTGGCGCATCCGGACTTGTGTCTCAGAGGATGCAACAGCGATTAAGCAACCATCCTTGGTTCGAATTGGCTGCTGTCGCAGGCCAAAGCTCAGGCACGAAACTCTCCGAGGTTCAATGGCACCTTGACGAACAAAGGCCTCTCAGTTTAAGTCAAAGCGACATTCAAATTCTTGACATCAACAAAAACGATCTCTCTTCTGAATTCCTGAAGCGAGGTGTGGAGATTGTGTTTAGCGCACTACCTTCTCAGCCTGCTCTCATCATTGAAAGAAGACTCGTTGATGAGGGTATTCACGTTTTTTCCAATGCAAGCGCCTATCGTATGGACCCAAACGTAGCGTTGGTTGTGGCCGATGTGAATCCAGAAGCACTCCATCCGCCCCAACCTGGAAGAGCCTTGCATGCATGCGCTACCAACTGTACACTCATCCCCGTTCTTCATCCGCTCTCGATTCTTGTCCAGCGACACGATGTCGTAAAGGTCGTTGTACGAAGTGAACAAGCGCTCTCGGGCGCAGGTTGGAAGCTGCTTCATGATGCTGAACTTCGTAAAGAATACGTCGGGCAGGAAATTGAAGGAGAGGCAGAGAAAATCGTTGAAGAAGCGGAAAAAATACTCTCGCTCAGTGGTGTTGAGTGGGACGTTCAATGCAAAAGAATCGACGAAAAAGACGGCCACGTTGTGGACCTCGAAGTTCATCTTTCCAATCGGCCCTCCTTTGATGAGATTCTAAGCGTGTTGAAATCCGGCTCCGAAACACCACACGTTTCCCTTCCAAGCCAGCCGTTGCAATCCATGGAGATTGTTGATACTGAACCGACACGAAATCGGTTTCTGTGGAACGGAAAAACATCGGGCACTGCAGAACCGTCGATGGATCTGAAATCAGGAATGACCACAACGGTTCAACTCCTCGACGTCCAAGGAGGTGTCGTGAACATAAGAGCACTATCGCACAACACCGTTCGCGGTGCTGCTGGAGGTGTTGTCTTGTTGGCAGAATTGGCACATCACAACGATTATCTTGCATCAGTAAACATAAATGCATCCTCTTATTCATCGGATACGTGAGCGCATGGGTATTACCGCAATGATTCCAGGAACGACCATTGACGGACTCCTCTCTGAGGCGGAAGAGCGATGGAAGGACATCTATGATTCGGAAGCTTTGCGGATGCAGGTGATTCTAATTTGTCCACGCAAGGAGCGTAAGATACTGGAAATGCATGGCGACATGGTCGAACACGGACAGCCTGTCATCGGCGTCTTTCATCGACCTCGAGCAGAGGCAAAACTACTCGAAGAGCAAGGATTGAACCCTCGAGATGCATCTTTTCAATTCCTTGACATCGCAACAACGGATCTAGGACCCTGGATGCAACACATGGTCACTACGGAGAAGTGGACCCGAGGTTCGATTTCTATCCAACCTGTGCCGTTTTCGGTCGATGTCCCTGCACAGCGCTGGTTTGAGAACATCACAATGATTTGTTTCCGACACCCAAGCATACCCTCCATTGAGCGTTATTATCTTCCGTTTCCACCGACCTCAATTCCAAACAAGTGCTATGTCAGTCTGCCGCGCCGCAAGGCAGCAGAACTGGCTCGCCAACAAGCGGAGATTCTTGGAGTTGGTCGCGCTGCTGAGCCTGCAACACCCCAGCCGGTTGTTGTTGAGGAAACCACTGAAAATCTCGCTGCTGAACCGAATTATGCCAGTGATATCGTTGAGGTTAGCGACGTCGAAGTTGTACAACACGAATCCGTACCACTTCCAACCGTCGATAAAGAAGGAGATGGAGGTCCGCAATCTGTCAGCGATGCCATAACCAGAGCAACGGACGATGGTTTTGGAGAGATGCAAGCGGCAGGCGTTGAATTGCAAGAACGCGATGTCACACCAACACCAGAAACTCCAGAGAATGCGATGGAAGCACCCGTGACGGAAGCCGAAACACCCCAATCGGAAATTGAAATTGAATTCCGTACCCTTGTGTTGGAACTTCTTGAAAACGGTGTTGAACCCAGCGATATGGTTGACGATCCTCGTTGGGATTCGATCAATGAACGCGCTTCAGCTGTCGGGTTTGAAACCTGGCCGGTGTTCATGGAGTTAACATCGGTTCAGTGAAAGGTTCAAAACGGTTGTAAGGTACAGAAGAATCAGGTGAGACAATGGCGTTTTGTGTGAGTTGTGGGCAGTCCCTTCACGACAGCATGAGATTCTGCCGATTCTGCGGTAACCAACAGCCCAGTGAACAACTCATCCAACGCCTACGACTGGAGGCGCAACAAATTCGCCAGATCGCCATGATGATGAGCAACCAACAAGCGATGCAACAAGCACAATACTCTGCTCAAATGCAACAGCAACAACAGCAATTCAACAATCCGCAGTTTGGTCAGCAACGTCGTTGGTGAAGGCATGCGTCAGCGGCATTTGGCCATGCAACTCTCATCTTTGATTCCTCACCCTTGCACTGCAGTGGAACTTGAACAATATCCCACAGAAGGAAACCTTGCAGCAGCATGGCTGACCAAAATTCACCTTCATGATGATTTTACAGACAAGCACGTACTCGACCTCGGAGCAGGAAACGGCATTCTTGGAATTGGTACAGCTTTTCTCGGAGCGAAACATGTCACAATGATTGAATGCGATTCTGATGCAATGGATGTCCTTCAAGCAAATGCAAAGAACATCGAAGAAATCGCATCGAGCGTGATTCAAAATAAAAAGATTGATGGGAGCCCGTTATCCCTTGAACCTCATGTTGATATGGCGATCATGAATCCTCCTTGGGGCGTTCAAACAACACGAGCAGATCGTGTGTTTTTTGAAACTGTTTTCGCAATGAACATCCCTTTAATTCATTTCATTCACAGCACAGATGCGCAACATCTGCAAACGCTTGCGGAATCCAACGGTTACGATTTGCAATCGATTCATCAGGATAATTTCCGACTGCCTGCTACTTATGCACATCATTCGAAGGCGAAGGCATCCACACCGATTCGTTGTTATCGCTTGGAGAAGAAAGGATACGAACCCATGTGAGGGGTTGAAAAAGGAGTATCGCTCGCATCGAATCAGCACAAACCAATGCATCGCCTTTGGAATGTGCAGCGAGTTGAAATTATGACGACGAGCCTCGTCACCCCCGGAACAGAAATTGGAAGCGTCGGCGAACATCAAGCCGGTGAAGGAGCAATCGCCATTGAGAATCGCATTGTTGCAACAACAACGGGTTACATGCGTATCGAAGATGGACGCATCATTGTNGATGCTTCAAAATCCATCGTTAACATCGAAATTGGTGACACAGTNCTGTGTCAGTTCGAAAAATTNCNGGAAAAAGGTGGAGAAGCNAGAATCCTCATCGTTGAAGGAAAGAGCGGNGATGTGCTTCCNCATCAACTNCACGGCCACTTCCACGTCACTCGAATCGTCGATCGATTCCTTCACACCGTCGCAGACGCTGTACGACGTCGAGACATTGCTCGAGCGGTCGTCACCGAGGTTGAGCCCGTTGTTCGACTCGATTTCCGTGAACGCAAGGATTGCGGTGTTCTCCATGCGATTTGTCCACCATGTGGCGCAACATTAGAAGCACGAGTAAATGGAGATTGGAACGTGATGTGCCCAACCTGCAACTACGAGAGTTACCGTGCTCTTGCAGATAACTTTGGTTCAGGATGGGCTGATCTCGAGGAAGGTGCCTCAGCGTTGAACCTAGCCGGCAAGCGATGGGGCAAAGAGGCTGAACAACGCTTTGCTCAGGGCTCGTCGGGTCGGGCCACATTCATCGCTGCAGACGTTCGCGAAGATGGAAGAGAACGTACGTACTTCCGGTTTGAAGGGCAAGGGCAAAGCGGTGGACGCCGCCAAAAATCACCACCAGGCTGTCGCCTCTTTGTTGGAGGACTGCCGCGAGAAATTGATACTGAACAGTTGCGTGAGTTGTTTGCAAAGCACGGTGAGATGAGCGATTGCATCGTGATGACCGATGATTCTGGAGTTTCTCGCGGATTTGGATTTGTTACTTACACCGATAAAGCCCATGCAGACGCTGCAATCAAACAACTTGACGGCCACAGATTGCATGGACGTCGAATCGGCGTACGAGATGCTGACAACAAAGAAAAGCGGGCAAAGAACCAACCTAAAGGATTGAAACTCTATGTCGGAAACCTACCGTTCGATGCCGATGAAAAAGCAATCAGTGCCTTTTTTGGTGAGCATGCAACCATTAACGAAATTGCCATTGCCACAGACAAGAGTGGGAAACCCAAAGGCTTTGCATTCGTCTTCATCAAAGAGGAAGACAGTGGTGATAAGGTCGTCAAGGCGTTGAATGGGCAGGAGCTCAACGGAAGACGCATTAAAGTCGATATTTCTCAAGGCGGCGGGAAGAAAAAGACCCAAGGTGGGAAGTCATCTCGAGAACTTCGAGCCATTGCTGAAGAGAAAAACAACAACCGACGACGTTGATTGGTCAATCAAAACCCTCACCAATCTCTGTTTCGGAAGACATAATGCTATTTGGGTGAAGGCGAAAGGACGCTCATGGTTGAGAGCGAAACTGCATGGCTCGTTCTTGACGGGTACGAAGACGAACCTGCAGCCTTCGGCGTCCCTCCTTATGTTGGGTTTCACATCCGTTACGTTTGTGGTGTTTTGGAACATCACAACATCGATTACGAGTATATGACCATCGATCAGTGGAGAATTTGTTCACAACATGAGCGAGAACAAATCCTTCAGAATTTGCAAGGGTTTGTGTGCATAGCAGGCGCTGTGGTTCCTGGCAGATACCTTCGTGGTACTCCAATATCAAGGAAAGAATCAACCGACCTGATACGCCAACTGCCCAAAGAAATACCTGCTCTGTTTGGAGGCTGGGCGGTGCGTGGATGGAAGAAAGAAGGATGGCTTCCTCTGCGATCAAATCTTTTCCTTGCAATTCAGGACACGGATGCAACACTGAATGGTTTTCTCAACAGCGGTGCGTGGAAAAACACCAAACGAAACGGCGAGGAGTGGACCAAATGGGCGCACCTAGGTGCCAAAAGCAAAGCAGTCACTCAACATCCAGACCTTGGGGGTGCAGAACGAAGAGGTCCTCTAACCTACGAAGTTGAGGTTTACCAAGGCTGCGTTCGGTTTCGACGCGGTTGTAAATTTTGCATTGAACCAAAAAAGGGTATACCGATTTGGCGAACGCCAGATGACATCATTCAAGAGGTCAAACTCGCCCATGACGCAGGTGTTCAACACGTTCGCTTGGGTGGAATGACGGACACCTATACCTACATGGCAGAAGGTGTTCAAGATCTTGAATATCCAATTCCAAACCCAGAACCTATTGCGCAATTGCTGTATGGATTGCGTGAAGATGAACGGTTGGGAATCTTGCACACCGACAACGGAAATCCATCGATCATCGCAGAGAACCTTGAACCTTCCACTGAGATCACAAAGACACTCGTTGATACACTCTCTGATGGAGCCGTATTGTCCTTTGGATTGGAGTCCGCAGACCCTGATGTGCATATTGCTAATTGGTTGAATTGCGACTCTCAGCAACTGAAAACAGCCCTGCGCCTCATCAACCAATACGGTCGCAAGCGAGGAGAGCGAGGGTTGCCTAAGCTCCTACCCGGACTCAACTTCATTGCTGGATTAAGGGGAGAACGAAAAGAAACCTACGAGATGAATTTGAATCTCTTAATGGAGTTGCGAAATGAAGGGTTGTTGTTGAGACGCATCAACATCCGCCAAGTCGAGGGCACTGGTTTCCAAGAAGTCCCTGAGGACGAATTCAAACGGTTCAAAACTGCAGTACGGGAAAACATCGACCGACCGTTGCTTCAGGAATTGTTTCCACTTGGAGGAATTCTCAAGGATGTGCATTGGGAAACGCACGATGGAAGAACTCGATTGCCCGTTCACCTCACAGAAGAACACACAAGTCAACAGGTCCATGGCCGAGCAGGTTTGACGTTCGGCAGACAGATTGGAGCCTATCCCATCCTCATTGGTGTTCCGTACCACATTCCGCTTGAAACCTCTTCCAACATCATGATTACAGGTCATGGTGCTCGCTCCATTACCGGCGTTGAGATCGGTTTGGACATGAATACCGTGACTGAGAAGCAATTGGAAGCCATCCCGGGCATCGGGAAAAAGACAGCATGGAATCTCATTTCAACTCGCGCTCGATTGAAACGAAAACACGACCAACCATCAATGGAGACAATTTTTGATGCTGCAAAAGTCAACCTTGACCAATCGATAGCATCCGTGCTGAGCAACACATAATCTCAATGAATCCCCAGTACGACGGCTTTCCATGGCAACATGGGTAATCACTGGTGCGAACAGAGGTCTTGGACTGGAATTTGTTAAACAGTTACTGGACCAAGGCCACACCGTTGTTGCTGGAGTTCGAACGCCAGGCAACATGGACTTCTTGCATCGCAATTTGNCTGTTTTANCGCTTGATGTCGCTTCNACNGATTCGGTTCAATCCTTNGCCAATGAAATCAAATCCATTACCGATTCNATCGATGTNCTCGTCAACAATGCAGGCATCATGGACGGGCGATGGCAATCGTTGAGTGAGGTTGATCCAGAGTTGTCTCTCGAGGTGTTAAATGTCAATACGATAGGCCCGTTGAGGGTTGCACAGGCCCTCTGGCCACTTCTTCGGGAAGCCAGCCAAGCCAAAGTCGCCAACATCTCAAGCCTGATGGGTTCGATCGATGATTGCATGAGTGGAAGATCCTATGCCTACCGAACGAGCAAAAGCGGTTTGAACATGATCAGCAAAATCCTCTCTGTTGAAGGGAAAAACGACAACATCTCGGTAACGTCTTATCACCCCGGTTGGGCTATGACCGATATGGGTGGCAAACGTGCTCCGGTTCCTGTGACTCAATCTGTGGAAGGTTTGATTGGATTAATCTCCAAACAAAATCAAAATCGGAGTGGGCGTTTTTTTGAGTATACTGGAGTCGAGCTCCCATGGTAGAATCCATTCAAGACCAATTGAAGGATGCAGCAAGACGCCTCTCTGAAGATTGCAATCGGGGCGTATCCCGAATTCTCAAACATCCATCCGTTGCTTACGTCACAAATCCTCTGGATTACGCATGGGATTACCACGAACAGTTCATCGACAAATGGAGCGTATTTGGGGCAAAAACCCTCCTGCTTGGTATGAACCCTGGGCCGTACGGTATGGCTCAGACAGGTGTTCCGTTTGGAGCCACTGCGATGGCACGTAACGTTCTACACATCGAAGAACGAGAGGTCAAAACACCTCTGGGAGCGCACCCCAAGCGACCGGTAGAGGGCCTCTCGATGCAGCGACAGGAAGTATCCGGTACGCGGTTTTGGTCGATGTTGGCCGACCATTACGGCTCAACCGAATCCATTTTCTCAAACATCTATGTGGTCAATCATTGCCCACTTCTTCTTCTTGGCGAGACGGGGCGAAATGTCACGCCTGTGGATCTCCCCCAATCGGTGATTGAACCGGTATTGAAAGCCTGCGATCGTCATCTCAAATCCGTAGTCGATGTCATGGGAATTGAAGCGGTGGTTGGCGTTGGCAATTACGCAAAAAAGCGTGCGAAATCCGTTCTTGACGGAGTCCGCATTGATTCGATGTGGCACCCAAGTCCTGCATCTCCACTCGCCAACCGAAACGGTGGTGCGGATTGGAGAGCAAATGCAATTTCAAAAATTCCCTAACCGTCAAAAATCGGGGATGAAATTAAGTGTGACAATGTACACCGTGAGTCATGCAACAACAACTTGCTTGGGAACGACAGCCAGACGACCGCCAATGGGTTCAACCAGAGGGAGACGATCCTCGAACCCTCTACCAGATGCTCATGACAAGCGCGGAACGATTCAGTGAGCACCCTTGTTTTGGCTACATTCCAGGACCTGGTATGCCTCGAGTCCACCTGAACTACCGAGAATTTGGAGATCTCGCGACAGCTGTAGGAAAGCAACTTCGAGATGTTGGCGTCAATGCGGGAGACCGTGTCGCTATGATTCTCAACAATTCCGTTGAATGGGCTGCACTCTCCTACGGTGCTAACGCTCTGGGTGCAGCATACACCGCCATGTATACTCATCAACACGGGGCAGAATGGGCCTACATCCTCAACGATTCAGAGCCCGCTCTCATCGCTGTTGCAGACACCGAAGTTCTGGACAAACTCGTAGCGAACCTCCCAGATGATGCGTCAAAGTGGCCTCGATGTGGTGTTCTTTTGCTTGGTGATGAACCTGCGAACCAGATCCCACCTGAAGGCGTAGCTGTTCATATGTGGGCAGAATTTGTCGCCGCTGGAAGAGCCAGTAAGGACGACATTGATGTTGCCGACGACCCATTTGCGCTCAACACGCTCATCTACACGTCTGGAACCACTGGAAACCCAAAGGGTGTCATGTTAACGAACTGGAACACACTCTCCAACATTCTTTGTGTCCAATCTGCATTCAAGATCTATGTCGGTGACAAGAACGCTGCGTTCCTTCCATGGGCACACTCGTTCGGAAGCACGTTTGACCTCCATTGGATGATTCGATGTGGTGTTCACATCAACCTCATCTCGGACTTGACCAAGATTGCTGACGAATGTATTGAAATCAAGCCTGCTGTTTTGTTGGCAGTTCCTCGAGTTTGGAACAAGTTCTACGACCGAGTGAACTCACAGTTTGAGGCTGCGACCGGTTTGAAGGCAATTCTCATTGGCAAAGCAAAGAAATCCGCTGCAAAGCGGATTGCAAAGGCCGGTGTCGAGTGCGACGCAGTACCTGCCAAGGGATTCTTTGACAAACTGTATGACAAACTCGTTTGGAGCAAAGTCCGTGCCCGTTTTGGTGGAAACATTCGGTTCTGTATGTCTGGAGCTGCCGCACTCTCACCCGATGTTGCAGAATTCATTCAAATGGTCGGATTCAGTTGCTACGAAGGATATGGTTTGACCGAAACCTCTCCACTCGTTGCAGCAAACGGTTGGTCAGGACCCGGCACATCCAGACTACGATGCGTTGGTAGAGTTGCAAATGGAGTCAAGGTTACCATCGATACGGATGCGTGGGACGACCCCGACCGACCGGATGAAGGTGAAATTATTGTTACAGGACCGAACGTCATGCTGGGCTACTGGAACAATGAAGAGGCTACAAAAGAAGTTATCATGGAACCAGGAACTTTCCGAACAGGAGACCTTGGTAAGCTCTCTGAAGATGGATACCTCTCCATTACTGGCCGTGTCAAGAGCCAATTCAAGCTTGAGAACGGAAAGTATGTTTCACCTGCTCCGCTTGAAGAGAACGTCAAACTTTCACCATTGGTTGAACAAGCTGCTCTCGATGGACGCAACATGCTCAAGACGTACCTTATCGTTCACCCGAACCTTGAGGCCATGAAAACTGCGCTTAGCTCAGCCGGGGTCGACGCATCGGGAAGCGACGAAGAGTTGTGTGCTCGACAATCAACCCGTGATTGGATGCTTTCAGAATTGAAAGCCAACGCCATGCAAGCACCGACCTGGAAGGGCTATGAGATTCCTGCAACCATTATCCTCGATCATGAGGAATGGACCACAGACAATGACTTGATGACCCCTTCGATGAAGGTCAAGTTGCGAAACCTCTTGGCACGCCACGAGGAATCCATTGCTGCCATCAAGTGAAACCAATTTAACCGATTGGGTTTTGAAGCCCCATCGTTGGGCTTGGTTTGGTGACCCACCATGGTTCGTGAACTCATTACCGTCGAAGGCGTTGACAGGAGTTTCGGACCGACGGATGTTTTGCAAGACATCAACCTCATTGTCAACGACGGCGATCGTATCGGAATTGTTGGGCACAACGGTGCGGGAAAGACAACATTGCTCAACACCATAAGCGAACAAGAGCAAGACGTTGGTGAAATCGATTTTGCCCCTGGAATTCGGATTGCTTATTTGACGCAAATAAGGGACATCGAATCTGCATCAACCATTGAAGAAGAACTCGGTCGAAAGGGTCGTCAATTCCAAGAATTGGAAGAAGAAATTGCATCGATTGAAGCACAAATGATTGACCC
>PBSP01000006.1 GCA_002726845.1 Methanobacteriota archaeon
CGAGGAAGAGATGCGCTTCGCCGCGTACGTCGAGAACCTCGAGAAGCAGAAAGAGGCCGAGCGCGAGGCCGACCGCGAGCGCCGTCGCCAAGAGCAGATGGACCGCCGCGTCGATCGCATCGCCGAAGAGTTGGGTCTTGAGTCGGTTCAGGTTGTACAGGGAGAAAGCCGAGAAGATGATACCCAAAAGTCGGGCGTTGCCATGCCACTTTCACCTGCATTCATCTATGCTTGATCTTCAGGAGGGTTTTCATCCTGCGACCCTGAATCGTTTGATTCGTTTTCACTTTCAAGAACTGGAACCGTTTTCTGTTCTGGAGCCGATGAAGCACCTTTGATTGGTTTGAAGGTCATGTAAGCAGCGACGCCTGCGAGAGCAAGGGCGAGGAGAAGCAGAATCTGATTGATTCCAAATGAGGATTCGGTTTCCTCACTTTTGACCTCAGGTTCAATGGCTTTGCATCCCTGAGCGTCCACCACTTCCCCTAACGGAGTTGACGGGCACAAATCGACATCGTTCAAGACGCCGTCTGAATCCGTATCGGCTTGCTGAGCGGAACACCCAACACCATCGACAAGGGTGCTTAACGGTGTTCTCGGACAGATGTCCGCATCGTTGAGAACGCCATCTGCATCGTCGTCGACGTCCTCAACGCCATCGACACAACCATCTGCGTCGAAATCTTGAGCAGGTAAAACAGGCCCAACAAGGCCTCGAGGGCACAAATCGAAGATGTCTTCAAACCCATCTCCATCGTCATCAGCATCTTCTTCATCGTCGTGGCAACCGTCTTGATCCCGATCCAACGATACGTTTGATGCAGCCCAGTTCCGATAGCCTTTGGGACACATATCAAACTGATTTGAACCAACCATATCCAGCATCATGTCGTTGTCATCATCGAGGTCGTTGATGCTGTCTTGACACCCGTCTCGATCCCAATCGTTGAGTTCCGTCGAATCCCATTGCGCCAAATCCCGGGGGCACAAATCCTCAACGTTCGGAATTCCGTCTCCATCCTCGTCCAAGTCGCACACATCCCCGATTGAATCACCATCTAGATCTTCTTGCCCAGAATTGGGGTCTGAAGCACAGTTGTCTCGCTGGTCGACAAGGCCATCGGAATCGGAATCAACGTCGGAGCAGCCGTCACCCTCAACATCGGATTGTGGTGTCGAAATCCACCCAATTGGGCCTTTGGGACAGGAATCGAGATGATCGAAAACCGTATCGTTGTCGTCATCAAAGTCTTCAGTTGCATCCAGGCAGCCATCACTGTCGTGATCTGTAGAGGTTGTGCTCACCCATCCTAATTCGCCTTGAACGCACGCATCAACGTCATCAGCGATACCGTCGTTATCGTCGTCATCATCGCAGACGTCACCAAAGGTGTCCGATTCAAAATTCGCTTGATCGGTGTTCGAGACCCTTGGACAATTGTCGATGCCGTCAAGAATTCCATCGCTGTCAAGATCTGTCTCATAGTGCCAAACACCGGCGTCTTGTTCACCAACAGAAGAAATCGAGTGGTTTGCATACATACCCGTTTCTTCGTATGAGAATGCGATGATTGAACCTCCGCTTGATGAAGGGAGCATGTCGAAAACGCGATCTCTTCCATCGCTTCCAACCATAATCGCCCACTGCCACGTACCGCCCGTGTCCTGTTCAGCCACGAAAACATCGGTTCCGAAATAGCCGTTATCATCGTCGTATGCAACAAGCGTTTCTTCTCCTAGCGTAAATCCATAGGTAGCTACACCTGCATAAATCGCAGAACCTGAAGGAGTGCGATAGGCTGTGCTAAACATCTCATATCCTGCAGCACCTTCGATGTTGAGGCCGTTCCAAACCCCATTGGTAGTGATGTCTGCTTGGAAAGCATCGAACCATTGTGTCGACTCCGTGTAGTCATCTCCAAAGGAAGCATTCCCCTCAAGCGTTCCAAAGACTTGAACGTCCAAACCTTGACCTGCAACGCATCCATTCACGAAGTCATCGCCGGTTCCACCACCCTGCTGCAACCAAAGCCAGTTTGTTTCGTCGTACTTCGCAACGACGACATCTCCTCCTCCGTTTGAGTCGAGCGACCCGACTTCGTCGAAAGCGATTTCACCTAGAAATGTGAACGTGATGAACGTATCACCCGCACTGTTCTGACAGAACCCTCCAAACGGTTCGACACCGCCCTCGGACATTGATGAAAATCCTGACGTGAAGACCCCATTTTCGTCATACAGGATGACAGCTACACCGTATTGTGAGCCTCCAGCGAAAATGGTTTGATTGATGTCCAGAAGTTCCTTGAAAAGAACACTGACATGGATTTGATCGTCCTCATCAACAAACATGTCGAACATGAGCACCTCTTGCTGGTTTGCGATGGAAACCGCCCACTGCCATCCTGTTTCAACATCATAACGAGCTAGATATGCGTTCCCTTCATCCGAATCGTCGTCTTTGTCAAGTGTCGGCAGATTGCCCAACGTCATGTTGCATTGCAATCCAGCACTACCAAGACAGTACGTGCCCGCTACGATGAAATCACCGTCACTCATCATCGCCACACTTTCAACTCTGTCAACTCCGATGCTACCGAAGGATTCACTGAAGTTCCACTCGTTGGATTCGTTCACAATCGCAATGAATCCGTCAATGTCGTCAAATCCGAGTTGATTTGAATCGTGTCCGTTGTCTCCAATAAGGATCGAAGATGTGAAACTGCCTCCTACAAAGGTCGAATTGTTTTCAAGTGGTACCAGTGATTGAATGGTATCGTCTCTAAAGCCACCTGCGGTGACAACCCAACCCAGTGAAGAGTTGTCTTCTGAGCTGTTTTGTGGGATGGATTCGATGTCCAAATAAGCAACATTTGCAAACGACACCGTTGCCATTAGAAGCGCAACGACGATTGAAAGTGGACGAATCATAACTCTCTGAGCAACTGCCACTTCATGAAGGTGTTGCGTCCACCACAAACAACGCAATCGGGACGATTGGTTCAAAGACGGTCGACGTTGAGGTATCGCTATGTCCAAAGGCCGTCGGTCAAAACGCAGCGGCCAAAACCGAAAGCCAAAACGTTACGGTGGACCAAAGAAAGCCAATTTGATGGAACAAACGAAAAGTGACTTGCACAAATTCAATCAACGCGCAAATCTACGTTTCGACTACGAAAAAAGAGGAGAGATTCCCGTCGGATTTCCTGATGAGGAAAGGAAACCAAACACCTTTACTTTTGAGTGGAAATGCACACCTGTACCCCTTTCCGATGAAGAAAAGATGGCTCAGTTCGTGGTACGAAAAGGCGAGTTTGGTTGGCTTGACGACGATCGAGTCGATGAAATTGCAGCGTTTTCAGAACCGCTTTCGATATCTGCAGATCAGGCTCTTTCGTTGCGATCTGCCCTGCTTCAACAAAAAACCGTGTACGGGCATCGCATCATGCAAAGCCGTGGACGACAGATGCATCGAGATTACAAACAAGGTATGAGTATCGTTGAATTGTCAAAAAAATACGATTTCCCGCCAATGAACATCTTTCGACAAATACTCGTAGAAAAGGGATGGTCAAAATCAAAAATCAAAGAAACGGTTCGAGCCCCATCCCGTTTTTCAGAACGTGAACGCCAAGAATTTGAGGCGGCTGAAGAGGCAGATCGCGTTTCCAATGTCGATCAGAGCGAAACACATCTACGGGCCGATGCCTTTGAAACAATCCTTGCTGATTGGTTTGAAGACCAAGGTGTGCAATTGCGGCGTCAACCCGAACTTGTGAAAGAACAATCCGTGGGTTTAGGTCGTCCGACTCTCACCCCCGACATTCTCTTTCTCGATGATGTCGAAATCAACGGGCAACCCGTTGCTTGGATTGATGCCAAGCACTTCTACGGTGCTGATGTGGGTTTCCAACGAAAAAAGATGCTCAAACAGATGATGCGTTACATCGACGAATGGGGTAGTGGCGCAATCGTCTTCCGACACGGTTTCTCTGAAAATCTGTACATGGCTGGAGTTACGATGTTGGATGCAGGTCCACTCGATCTCTCAAAATTGGAAAATAAACCTTAGAACGCACGTCTTGGAGCGATTCGCGTTATCAATGATTCCAATTCCATTGATTGCAAACGTTCCGAGAGATTCCTCAAATCTTCTTCATCAAACGGTTGATTGATTTTCGCTGGAAGCAACACACAGGACGTCCCGAGCATGCACAGTCGTGCACGCGTTCGTGCTTGAAGATCGAGTTCATTGATGGCAGATTGAACCGCTTTGAGCATGGATTGTCGCGTAGGCTCCTCCAACATCTTTGAGGTACGTCCGAAGGATTGCGATTCTTGCAACAATTCATTCCAAATCGAGGGAGACCACTCTTGTGCAGCCAATCGATCGACTGCGTCATCACCTGCTCTGGTTATGTTTGGTTTCCATTCTGGATGATTGATGTATTCCGATGTGTGCTTTGATTCACCCGACTGCCAAACCAACAATACGGGCGTGTCCAAATCGAAACTACGCGCAACTCCTGGCGATGGTGGTGAGCCTGGATGAGTCCGAAGTTCAACACCTCCTACGTAAAGGCCCAAAACATCACCCAATCCACCTGAGTAACGGCGTTCAATGTGATGTGCAGCCCGAAAATACTGCGGTATTGTCCCTATTTTACTCGTCTCATAACAAGCCAAAGCCAAGGCGCACAATCCAGCAGCGGACATGCCAAATCCCTGACTAAGAGGTAGTTCAATCTCAACTTCGACGGAATAATTTGCATCAAATGGGAGGAGGCGAGCTTGCCGAAATTCATCGATGAGGTCGGAATACATCGCCTTGTTGTGATCTTCTCCATCATCAAAGGGGTGCACATTCAACGTGGTTTCACCTTTCACCTGAACGGAAGGGATGTCTTGATCCCAGCCAGCCATCTCTTGCCCTTCTTCGATTGCTGTAGTGCGGCCCGTTTCGCGTAGTGAAACTCGTACACCTTTCTCCAGACTAAGTCCTGCACCTCTACTTCCTTGGTTTCGTGGAAGGAGAGCATCGTCATGAATCGAAAACAGGAGTGTGATGTGTCCACCGACCCTGACCGTTGCCATGGTCAAGCCATCCTATTGAGAATCATCAAGATGGCGGAAGCACTTGTCAAGACTTCAAGCAAATGCTCGGTCAATGTCTTCACCGAGATTGGTAAACCGTGACTTAAGCTCCTCGATGGCGAGGTTAAACACCGCCTCTGGGGCGAGAGAACCATCGGTATCGAAAGAGAAAACGAAGCTTCCGTCAACTTCCGTTAGGACAATCGCATCGTCAAAGTCTGCATCACGACCGGTTCCATGCCCCACTTGGTGGAGCGCCTTCTCAAGGTCGAGAACAGTTGGGATGTCATCGCATTTCTTGTTGGTGAAAAGTTTGGCATCAATTGGGCGACCGTCACTTGTTTTGAGATCGAGGTCGAACAGAACACTGGCTTTCTTCGGCTTCTTGAGTTCCGCAATGTAGCGAGGTTGGAAAGAAACTGCAGATGCAGCAGCCCACTTTGCGTGATCTCGTCCACGTCCAAGTGTTGCAAAGGCAATGAATTCAAGGAATTGGCCTTGAGCGAGGTACGTGATTGGAATCGTTTTCATTTCCTCACTGATATCGAAAACTGGATCAGAGACATTGGTCAAGTCTGCTGCACGAACAACCCGGAACGGTTCATCGCTTTCAGATGAAGGACCTTGAACGTTAAGTGTGTAAAGAACTTGACAGGTGGGGCAGCCCTTGTCGTCTTCGGCGAGATCCAGACAAATGTTACAGGTTTCTGGAGGTTGCATCCCCTCATCCGGTTGAGTTGGAATTGGAATCATAGCCAAACGATGAGCAATAACTTCGTCAGGCAGAGCATTGACCGATTCAAAGATTTCACCTCGGTTGTTGTCTTGATTGACACCGAGTGTGAACATCACCTTGCTGATGGCCATTTTAGGTACGTCTGCCATGATAGCACGACGCAGAGCGTTCACACGAGATGCATCTGCATCCTCAATGAGAATTTTGATCTTGTTTCCTTTTGGATAGCCATCAACAATGCTTGCTTTCATATTTCTTCCTCCAAATCAAACGCGACGACCACGACGTCCGCCCTTTTTCTTGGTTCCATCGTGTGCAATTGGTGTAACATCCTCAATTCGAGTGATGGTCATTCCAGCACGAGTGAGAGCACGAATTGCTGCCTGAGCACCTGGGCCTGTGTTGTTGGATTTGTTTCCACCGGGAGCGCGATATTTGATGATCAATTGAGAGAACTCCTTGTCCTTGAGCATGTCAGCTAGACGCTCAGCAGCACGTGTTGCTGCGAATTGACCACCGCTGTCCTTTGATGACTTGACAACTTGTCCACCCGAACACGTACCGATGGTTTCAGCACCGGTCAGATCGGTAGCAGTCATGAGGATGTTGTTGTATGAGGAGAAAATGTTGACGATGGCTCGACGTGTCATCAGGCTTCACCTCCATCTTCTGCACTTGGTGCTGCTTCTGCAGCTTCTTTGACTTCATCAGCGAAGGGTTTGGTCGCTTCTGGATCTACTTGTTCCTCTTCCGCTGCGTATTCAGCCATTTCGCGTCGTCCATCGATGGCTTTGCGAATGTCATGTTCTGGGTTGTTCAGGTCACTGGAAGGGTGATACTGAATGATTTCCTCTTCATCTCGGTTGACGGGGTAAGATGGGATCGTAACTTTCTGATCGCCAATGCAGATGTGCCCATGAGTGACCAGTTGACGCGCCTGCTTGAGTGAGCAAGCGAGTCCCTTGTAGTAGACTTGTGCTTGCAGTCTGCGATTGAGGATGTCCTCAGCGTTGAGTGAAAGAATGTCGTCAAGAGAGGCCTCTTTGGTAATGAGACCTTTTTGATGCAGCGAGCGGAGAAGGTCGTTTTTCTCTCGCTTACCGTGGCCTTCAGTTGTGTCTACCATACCGATCAAGCGCATGGCTTGTCGGCGATGTCGGCGAAGTTGTGACTTTGCCTTCCAAATCTCTCGCATGTTCTTCAAGCCATGATTGGCTTGGATGAGGTGCTCTTCTTCGATTCGTGCCTTCTTCCAAGGATGAGGCGGTGTGTCGAATTTTGGTCTGGAAAATTTTGGCTCACCCATATTACATCACCATCATGCTTTCTTTCGGCTTACACCGAGTGTGAGGCCGCCTCGGCCGTTGCTGCGACCACGTTGGCCCCGTACCTTGTTCCCACTTGCGTGGCGAACACCACGGTAGCATTTCATGGTTCGAAGGCGGTTTATGTCTTCTTCAAGCGTGAGTTTAATCTCTTGACCGGTTAAGTGAATGTCGTTACCGGTTTCAATGTCTGCAGCCCTGTTGACCATCCAATACGGTACCTTGTTGACATAGTCCTCAATTGCAAGTCGGAGGGTTTCTTGTTGCTCAGTGCTGAGGTGGCCAGCCATTCGAGCAGGATCGAATCCAGTGGTTTTGCAAATCTGAATGGCGCTTCGTACACCGATTCCTTTTACTGAAGTCAGTGCTGAGGACAAGGGTTTGAGACCGTCCATATCCGTATCTGCCATTCGCAGAATGTATGAAAAATCGTCACCGAGTTCCTCTTCTTTTCCTTTTGCCATTTTTGCCCACCTTCGTTGCGACATGATGTCGAGCAAGTTTCCGACCAACCCCCCCTATATCAAGACCGCGATGCAGGGGTCCGATTTTAGGGGTTGGAATTCTCAGGATACTGAACACAAAGAAGGAGATGATTTGATCTTGTATGTCTCGTCAAAAACGCTTTCCTGCGGCCTTGTCTGTTGCGAAGTTGACGATCAATACTCCCTTGAAGGCGTGGTTGGAGGTCTGCATCGACGCCGCATCGGATTGTCATCGCCGAAATATCGTTGGAGAGGGCGGCTGACACAATTGCATCCATGTTCGCTTCATTCAATGGGATGTCGAGAACATCAACGACTCTTCCTGAAGCAACCACAAAAGGATGCGAATGGTCTTTCAAAGGACCATTATGATGAATTCGTGGACGCCTTGGAGAGGATTCGGCCCAGCGCACATCTGCTGCACTGCTCAACTGTTCCGCAAGCCAAGCATCGACCAAACCGCTCTCGACCAGGGCAGCATCCAGAATGGTTACCCATTCGTTTCGTCGCGCTGATTGAAGACTGGGACGCAAGCCTTCAACCGATTGGTTCTGTTCAAAAACAGTGTTTTCACCGCCAAATGATGGCGAAAGTCGCACAAAACGTTTCCTCACATTTGGTGTAGCAACACCACCAATCCACAGTTCAAGTCGATCAACTCGACCCCCGCCCCGTGACATCCACGTCCACGTTTTCTCGACGCCTGGCCAGAACGATTCAACGATTGATTCAACTTCTTCTCGAAGATTTTCTGTTAAGCGCGGAGAGAGGTCCAGTACGATGCAGGGGCCATGATTCGTCTCTGATAAGTAGGGTTTCCATGCTTGGAAGACGTTCTCAAGCGACGGTTGCATCTCGTCGAGCCCGTGCGTCCTTGAGTTTCGAGGCCGTGCAGGATCGAGCACAAGAACGGCCACGCTGTTACCTTCAAGGCCTACTGCGGAAGCAATCGAATCGCTCTTTGTTCCGTCACCTGCTACTACGAGAGAACGNCGATGCCAACCTTGATTNAAACTCGAATGTCGGTGAGCNATGGTATTGAGNTTCAAACAACTCGCAACTGCTCTCTCGCGGTTGAGTTCGACACCGATTGCTGGCCTCTTGAGGTGAGACGCGTATGCTGCGAGCTGAATTCCTGAACCACAAGCACAGTCCAATACGACCCCAGAGGGCAGGTCAAATTTGGTGAGGAATTGTGCCCGTGTCTCAGCAACCTGCCACGGCGTTGCCAATGGTTTCCCGTCACTCGCATGATGAAAAGAGAGTTCTTTTAGTGAAGAATCAGGAATTGGTTGGCCTGAGGGCGTTTGTTCCGATGGGACAAGCAACTCCAACTGCTCCACCTACTGCGCGATGTCCGAGCGCGTGAAGATGCTCTCAAATGGAATTCCTGCCTCGGCAAAGGCTTCAACACCGCCCTCTTGTCGGTCGAGTATGCTGATCACTCCAAGAATATCGCACGATGTTGTTTCACGGATTCGTTCAACCGCTTGAATGGACGAGCCTCCGGTCGTTGTCACATCCTCAAGCACAATCACACCGCCGCCTGCTGCAAGCGATGCCCCCTCGATTCCAGGTGGATTGTTTGTTTTCCGACCGCCTCGTCCCTTGGGCGATTTGCGGACCATGAACCCTTTCCGGTGATGGTTTTGCGAGCCTGTTATGACGATTGCAGTTAACGGTACCGCTCCAAGTTCGAGGCCGCCTACAAAATCAGGGTTTAGAGCATCAAGTCGATGGTTGAACAAAACTGCGAGGAGTTTTGATGCTTCAGAATGCATCATCAGCGGTTTCATATCAAAAAACCAGCGAGATGAACGCCCCGATGCGAGTGTAAACGCATCGTCCAATCCACCGTCCAAGAAAGCAAGCTCGCGAACGAGTTCCAGCAATCGGCCCCATTCTGGAAGACTCTTCAGAGATTCATGAACGCTCATGATTCAATGGTGCTCTACCCAACGCATGAATGTTGGGCTGCAATATTCGGGGATAGGCCCTCGCCGATTGCATCATAAAGTCTCGACTACACGTGAATTTTGGGGTCAATGGTGAATGTCAACAAAAGCATCAACAAACCAACTCGACCCTTTGGTGGGCATCGACCTTCCCCGACTTGAGAAAGAGATGGAACGATACCAGCAACTTCTCGATGAAAACACCGACCATGCATACAGAATTGCAGAACAGGCCAGAAAACTTGGACTGGATCCTAAACCGTTCGTCGAAATCCCTCGGGCAAACGATCTTGCTGGACGGACTGAAAAACTCCTTGTTGAACACTTAGAATCTTATCCTGTAGCCGATGATATCCGTGCCTTACTCGCAGAACACGATCGGGAAACAACGTCGATTCTGATGGCGCAACGCGTTGCAACAGGATTTCGAGAGAAAGGCTACGATTTGGTCAAATCCATAGATGTGGGCCTACGCGTCGGACTCGCAATCCTTACAGAAGCCGTGCTGGTTGCTCCTTTGGAAGGTATCAGCGAGGTGCGCCTTTTGAACAACCTCGATGGGTCCCCCTTCGTTTCCGTCCATTTCGCAGGCCCCATACGGGCGGCGGGCGGCACGGCTCAGGCACTGGCTGTGCTGATTGCCGATATGATCCGCCGTGAATTAAAAATCGGACCGTACATGCCAAGCGATGGTGAAGTTGAGCGCGTCAAAGAAGAATTTGGGCTGTACCGTGGGAATTTGCAGTACCGTCCATCGCCAACAGAAATTGATGACATTGTGCGCGCCTGTCCCATCATGATCAATGGAGAATCAACGGAATCCATTGAATGCGCTGGATACGGACGAGTTCGCAACATCGACGAAGCGCGTATTCGAGGCGGTGTGTTGCTCGTTATTGGCGAAGGCATGTGCTTGAAAGCGCCAAAAATTCGCAAGCATACCGAGCGACTCAACGTTCCAGGCTGGGACTTTATCTCCAAATTTGCATCCAAAGGCAAGGATGACAACAAAGGAGGCGATGGAACTGAATTCAAATCTCGACGTATCGCTCCCATTGATGCGTTCATGAAGGATATCATCGCCGGTCGCCCAATTTTCGGCGGGCCACAACAGCCCGGTGGATTTCGCTTGCGCTACGGACGTGGCCGTCCATCCGGACTTGCTGCTGCTTCTTTGAATCCAGCATCGATGTTGGTTTTGGATGACTTCATTACAATTGGTACCCAAATGAAGATTGAACGACCAGGGAAAGCTTGCGCAGTAACACCATGCAACGATTCTGAAGGGCCTTGGGTCGTACTTTCCTCCGGTCAATTTTTACGTATTGACGAGGGTGAAAAACTCCTCAAAATTCGCCACGACATACGTTCCATTTGGGACAACGGCGAGATTGTCATCGGCTACGGAGAATTCATGGAGAACAACAAGAATTTGGTTCCCGCAGGGTACAACAACGATTGGTGGGCAAGCGATCTCATCGATGCATTGGCGACAAAAAAAGACGTGGAATCCTTCGCAAAAATCTGCAAAAACAACCCTGCACATCCGGATGGAATTCCCGGACTTGCGGATGTCGATGATGTGGACAAGCAATTCCACATTCGCCGCCGATGGCATCGCTATCTGTCGAAGCTCTCCCTTGATTTTGAGCAAGCTTCAGCAATTGCACAACAGTGGCGAACCGCATTACCGTCGCCTCACAATCCATGGTTCCTCGATTTACCCATCGAATGGGTCCCCGGTCTTTTGGATGCACTAAAATCAGCCACAATCGAAAATGCCGCCAAGAGCGATGTTGATGTCGAACACCCTGCTATTGGAAGCACATGGTTGCGCTTCAAGGGGGCAGCAAACGGTTGGGATGCATCGGCTATGGACAAACTGCAACCCGAACGCATACCGCCGCTGAAAGACATCCAAACGGTTGGACTGGATTTGAAACCCGTAGAACCAATCTTTGAGGATTCAATCCCAGAAGGATGGACTTTTGTACAGCACGGTTTGCTCAAAGGTGCTTTACTGTTGCTCGGTATTCCGCACCATCACAAAGGAGAAGACATCATCGCTACCTGCGGCTGGCAGGCAATGGTCAACGGTTTGGGTTACACAATCCAAAACAGCAATTTGCACCAAAATGTTGATCTGAAATCCTTGATTGAGCAACGAATCGTTGAATTGCGAAACTGCAACAGTGTTCTCAAAAACGAAACGATGCGTTTGGAGGAATTGAAAAAGCACCGAGCAAGCATCCGAATCGCTGCTGAAACCGAGGCACGACAAAAGGGGTTGGGCATCGCAGAGACGGATCTTGTCGGACAGAAAGCTTCTGAATCCGTTGATGACCCTGGCCCAGAGGATGCCGCTTTGTTCACCAATTCCTTGCGTATTCACGACAATCACATCGTAGACGGCATTCTCCCCTTAATTCGGGAAGTTTCGCCACTCCGATGGGAGCATGCGGCACCCCATCGCGTGGGATGCCGGATGGGTCGGCCGGAAAAATCGGCACCTCGTGAAATGTCGCCTCGCTCGCACGTTTTGTTCCCTCTCGCCCTAGAAGGAGGAAATCAGCGCCTGATCTCCAATGCAGCTGGAAAAGGTTCCATTCGCGTCCAACTGGGTAAGCGCATATGTTCAACATGTGGAAAGGAATCCCCGTTCATTCAATGTCATCATCGGATTGTTGACCCTTCTGGAATTCCGAAAGTGGGTGAAACCTGTGGTGGACGGACCGATATGAAACCGTCGACAGGCAACACCCGTCGACGTGGTGAAATGCAGAGTGTCTCTCTTGAATCGGTTCTTGAGGATGCGCAGTTGCGTATCGGAATGGACCGACTGCCACAACAGGTGAAATGCGTCAAGGAACTCAAAAGCCGAAATCAAACACCAGAGCCCATCGAGAAAGGTTTGCTGAGAGCAAAATACAACCTCCCAGTGTTTCGAGATGGCACCGTTCGATTTGACATGAGTGACGTGCCCGTTACGCACTTTACGCCGAAAGAAATCGATGTTGACTGGAAACGATTGCATGCGCTTGGCTACACGCACGACTACGAGGGAAAACCGTTGGAAAACGATGACCAGATGCTCGAATTGTATCCTCAAGATTTCATTGTTGCGAAGAATGCTGCAGACTACTTTGTTCGGACTGCTCAATTTGTTGACGATGTTCTTGTCCGGTTCTACGGAATGGAGCCCTACTACAATGCGACCAACAAAGACGATCTTATCGGCCAACTCATCTGTGCTTTAGCACCTCACACGTCAGGCGGTGTGTTGTCACGCATTATCGGATGGGCTGATTGTTCTGGAGGTTACGCTCACCCCTTGTTTCATGCAGCAAAACGTCGCAATTGTGATGGTGACGAAGATGCGATTATGCTACTCATGGACGGCCTGTTGAACTTTAGCCGTGAGATTCTGCCAGCCAATCGTGGTGGACAAATGGATGCTCCATTGGTCTTAACCACGCGCCTGAACCCAACTGAAATCGACAAAGAGGCCCTCAATGTCGATGCTGCGTGGTTCTACGAACGTCGGTTTTACGAAGCGACAATTCACCAACCCCATCCAAAAGATATTGCGGAGAACATGGACTTCGTTGAACGAAGACTCGGTACGGTTGCAGCTGTCCGTGGCTATGGATACACCCACGATTGTAAGCGTATTGATGACGGCCCTGAATTGTCAGCATACAAGACGCTCGCAACCATGATCGACAAGATGAACGGACAACTGAACCTCTGTCAACGATTGCGAGCCATCGATGCTCGAACCGTTGCTTCTTCTGTCATCCGTTCTCACTTTTTACCAGACCTTCGCGGAAACCTCAACGCCTTTGGTCGTCAAAAGGTACGTTGCTTGAAATGCGGCCATTCCTATCGCCGAATGCCCTTGGCTGGGCAATGCATCCAACCTCTGAAAACGGGAGGTAGTGGTCTTTCGGCACACGGTGTGGTTCGCAACGAAGGAGGGTTGTGCAGTGGGCGACTCGCTCTCACCGTTTCAGAAGGAGCGGTTCGGAAATACATCGAAGTTACGAAACACGTCATGGATACGTACGGTGTCGACACCTATACGCGACAAAACATGGAGTGGCTTGCGGGAAGTGTTGAATCGCTGTTCAACAACGATCGTGCGCGCCAGATGTCGTTAACGGACTTCCTTTGACTAGAGAACAATGGGTTCTCTCCAAGGCGAATCTTCCATCTCTTCATGCCCATCTATCTCGGGCATACCGAGTCGCGTTTTTCTGAATTCTTTCGGCTTGTCATCGGATGCTTCCGACTGCTCGATTTTCTTTGCGATGAATTTGCGAACGGCCGATTCGCCAAAAGCAAGAGCAATCAAGAGCAATGAAAGCAGAACATGCCCGATGGTTGCGATTGGGGCAAATGGGGCAATGTCAAGTTTTTGAATTGCATCGACGTTCTCACCCGCTGTCGT
This sequence comes from Methanobacteriota archaeon, assembly GCA_002726845.1. Classification (GTDB taxonomy): domain Archaea; phylum Thermoplasmatota; class Poseidoniia; order Poseidoniales; family Poseidoniaceae; genus MGIIa-L2. The sequence goes on from PBSP01000006.1 coordinate 14,046, forward strand.
ATTCAACGTATATTGGCCAGGAGGCAAATCGGCTTCGATGACCGCAACTTGATTGGTCAATCCGTCCCAACGCAACACAACGTTGTTGGATGCATCAATTAACATCCATGAGACGTTTAAACTTCGATTTGGATCGTCACGATGGACAAATTCTGAGGTCATGGTAACGGGTAATTCAGCATCGCTTCCAAACACCGCTTTGATTGAAACAGCTCGTTCGGGTTGGAATTCAAAACCACGATCGTTGAGTTGTTGAGGTGCTTCACTGCGTGCAACATTTGACCATATGACGTTCACGATGAGGAGTGCAACAACCCACAATGTGATGTTGAGAATTCGCTTGCGCTCCATGCTCGATTTCACTCCATGTTACTTTATGATGTAGTGTTCGACACCCAACCGGCGCATGGACTCTTTCATCCATCTCAATTTTTGCATCTTTCGGGCCGGATTGGTCGACGCCGACCATGCTCCCAACAGGTCGGTTCTGAATCCTATGCACTCGATATCATCCAGCGAGCGGCCCATTGCTTTGAGAAAGCACAATGCTCGATCGCCGTCTGTGAATCCTCCCGGATTGTACACACCCTCGTATTCGTTTGTGGATTGATGTGTCAGAGTCAACGAAGGGAAGTGATCGAAGGTTGACCATTTTTCAACAAGCTGCTTCCATAAGTTGTTGTTGTCCCCGTGTGCATGCAATACAATGTGAACACCGGATTGTGCAGCAGCATCAAGGTATTCTGCACCGTCTCCATCGCTTACAACAAACAGTACCCGTGAAATGTCGTCAATGGCACCAACTGCTCCATCAGCGGCAACGAACAATGCCCCTGGATAATCGTCGACGTGAATCGGTTCGCTTCCTGCCCCCACAACGATGAGCCGAACGGTTGAGGCGACGGTTTGTTTGATCCTTGCAAGGCTTTGTGCACGCCCAGTTGGAGACCATGAATCTCGGCCGTAGGGCGTTTGTTGTGAAAACACCTCAGCCATCGCTTGAGCCGAGCGATCATCATCATCCAAAGACCAGCCAAAAGCAGAGCGAACCTCACCTTGCAACCTTATCAGTCCATCATCTGCAGGTTTGAGCACATCTCCTCCACATTACGGTCGTTCAAGAAAGATATGGGT
>PBSP01000007.1 GCA_002726845.1 Methanobacteriota archaeon
GCGCGGTGAGGGAGATTCGAACTCCCGAGGGACTTAACCCACTGGATTAGCAATCCAGCGCAATGGCCAGGCTATGCGATCACCGCAGCGATGCGAGCCACCGAGAGTTTAGTCATGAACATGACGGTTCGAAATTCAACCGTTTCATTGGAAGAAATCTTCGAACTCATCAGCCATGTTGCGTGTGGCTTCATTTCGTCTACGTGCGGAGATAACCCTCTTGAGTCGCTTCTTGGCTCGGAGGGTAATCGGTATAAACAGCGCATTCAAAACCACGAGCATCAGCACGGCAATTCCAGCAAACCTGAACTCTTCATCCTCTGTGTAATCCAGAACATCCTGTAGCCATGAAATGCCGAGCGGAGGCTCGGGTGGAGCAGGTTCCTCTGGTATGATGTGCTGGTTGTAATCCCACCATTGATTCTGTATTTCCACAGGGAGGATGTTTTCGCTTGGGAGCTGGTTCGTGTTTTCGTTGCCTTTGCCATCAATCGGTGCGAGAACGTAGTAATAAGTTCGAAGAGGGCGTATGCCGTCTGCTTCAAGTCCAGATTGATTGAACCAACCTTGCTCACCTTGAACTCCGGTCAATCCGGTTACCAGTGGAGTTGCGTATTTGAGGTCGAGTTCGCTTGGATCGGTGTCCATCCTGTAGATGTTCCAGGTGACGCCACCGTCGTCTTCGTCGGCAGGCCACGTCCATGTCATGTTGACCTCATAACATGCGTTCCAGTTCTGTTGTTTGTTGAAGCAATCGGTTGAATTGGTGAATCGGTACGTGTAGTCAAATGCAGAAACGGCACTCACTGGAGGCAAAGCATCGCCGCAGAGTCTTGACTCACCACTCTCTTCCATGACGACGTTGATTCTGGAGAGGTCTGGGACACCAGCCCGATTGGTTGGTAGTACCGCATAGGAAGCGCAGGTTCCGGTATCAAGCGCTATCGGGTCGCTCCACCCCGATAACTCTGTAGGAACCAATGCTACTGCGCTGGAAGACAACAGTTCAGACCATAGGTTTTGATTCGTTTCAACGCTGGGGTCTGGGAAAATTGTGCCTACGGATTCGTCTCCAGTAAGCCTGTAAACTTGCCAACCACCAAGATATGGGTTTTCAGTGTCACCTTCCGGTGTCCAGGTGAGTTCGATTGCGCCTCCTGCCAGTTTGTTGTGCGACAGATTCGCAAGGGTTACATCGGGTTGTGGCAATGCTCCGATGAACAACACAATCGTGTTTGTTTGCAAGTTCAAGCTGATGTTCTCCAATCCGTCATACGAGAAGTATTCTGGCGATTCAAGATAATCCCAGTATGCATCGTCCAGCGCAGGTAGTTTCAGTAATTCTACAGAGTCGTGAGGTATCGAATCCGGAAGGAGCGCTGTAAGGTTGATGTTGACGTTGAGGGATTGTAACTGCGCTGGCAGGAGGTTGTTGTCTTGTTGCATGACCCTGAAATCCATGATCATGAGTGGTTCTTTCCCACCTGCGATGTTGTACTCAAATCCTTGCACAGGCAGGAGAACATCGTATTCGAAGTTTGCTTTGTCAAGCGAAACGGCAGAACCCGTCATGAGTGGTTCTTCGTTAATGACAACCTCGTCGATAATCGAGATGGTTTCATGTGCTTCTGCGGTAAACCCAAGAGCATCCTCGACATAAAGTCCGATATCGTAGTTTTTCAGCGGGAATGATGAAGCGTTCACTGTGATTGATTTTCCGTATCCTATGTTGATAACGGTATCAAGCACCCAGGTGTAGTTAAGTGGTTTTGCAGCGACATTGTTGGTAATGGCTGTGAATTCAATCGTATCTGCAGTCGTGAAGGTTCCCGAGATCGAATTCATTGTGATGATTGGCAGTATTTCGCCTGCCAGAATCGAGGTAAATTCAACCAGTGTGTTGTCCGATGGCCCCGTGTCTGGTCGACCATCAAAAACGGTCGGCATGTATATTCGCAGTTCCTTGCCTTCACCAACTTTGGTCAGGTTAAACATACACGTCGACGCTTCAGAAGGGTTGAGTTTGTCGATTGTGCACGAGTCAAGGAACTCCGATTCGCCAACAGCGTCAAACATTTCAAAGGTTACAACGATGTTTTCTACGGTAAAATTGCCAATGTTTTCAACATCAATCGAGAGCATGTCTTCTCCGTAGTAGTAGTTAGGCGATGACGGATTGTGCGATGGATACATGCTTGCAATGCGCAAGTCAAGCGTGTTGTCGAGAACAATTTCGACTTGTGCTAGGTCGTTGTAATCGTTGAGATCGCCATTGTATGCGCTTGCGCTGTCGATCAATCCAAACTGGAAGATGTAACGTCCAGGGATGGAATAATTCAGTGCAGGAAGTCCTGTTGTAAACGCTTGCTCATAACCTCCAGAGGGGAGGTTGGTAACGCTTTGATTGGCGCTAGCGACGAGGGTTCCATCCAGTTCAAGCAGGTTCCAACCCATGTATGCAATCAATCCACATGAACCGCAGGTGTGGACGGTTCCGGACACGCTCATAGCGTAATCTTGGTCGGTGTTGAGGATAAGCTCACCACCGTATGTGTGCAGCCCGGAGAGGGTTTCGCGAGGATCTTGATCCTGTTCGATTGCAACATCACTAAATTCCGCTGTTAGGTTGATGTTGTAGAACAGTACATCGTCGCTCGTGTCAACGTCTGCATAGTTGAATTTGAACACTACAGTGAACGTNCCAGTCATTCCNGAGGGGTACCAAAGNGAAGAGTCGCTAAAATTTCCTGTGCCGCCACTGAGAAGTCCGTTGACNTTGATTTGGCCGCTTGCAACATCGTTCGANGTGCATTGGGTTGCGCTCTTCATTCCTTCGCAAACAAACCAGTTCATGGTTCGAGTTGAGGTTTGCGGACTCAGGGCTTGGTTTTCAACCTCTGCGGAAAATTGGATGGCATCGAATGCCGGGTAGTTCCTGTCAGCAACGGGGCTCTGGCCCGAAACGATGGCGAGATCGACCTGTTCGATGGCCGCTGCGCTGGGTGCGGCAAGAAGCGCAGAAAAAAGCGAAACCACCATCAACAAAACCAAGCCGATGCTGGTGTTTTTCTTGGACACAGCCATGCGCTCCGCTCCTGACATCGTACAATGGTCGCATGGATGATTCAAAGACTCATCGCTTCATCCATGATGAAATCAATCGGTTGCAAACCCCAAATCTGTTGGCAACGTTCATGACCACCCTTGTGGTGGTGGATGCATGGGAGGAGGCGAACGGTCACAATTTCGCGAAGACGAGGCCGGTTTAACGGCGGTGATTGAATTCCTTTCTGCCTTCACTCTGTTCCTGATGATTCTCACTGCGTTTATGTCGCTCGCACAACTTGAGATGGGGTCCAATGACACCGAAATTGATCAAGTAGACCAAGCCGTCGTTGCGGGCCTCGATCGTCTAACGGGCGGTTCGGGATGGTTCGTACCGGGAGACGGAGATGGGGGTTATGTCTACTCAAACTCGACCACGGAATGGCAACTGGAGTCAGCCGAAGTGTTGCAAAATGGCCGGGTCCAAACGGGACTAATGGCTGATAATCAATTGGACATAAATCGTGTTTCAGCCTTGTCGAACGTAACACTCTCCAGTTTTTCTCAGGGTTTGGGCCTGGATGAAGGTTTGACAGCGTTTTTGCGAATTACCGTATCGTCCTCCGAAGACGCAGAACGTGTTGGAATCCAATTGTTCGAAGGAGGAGCAAACATCAACAATGCACGCATGGCCTCGACAGCATCGAGCACGGTCCGAATGGGTACTGAACTTGTGCTGATTACCCTCGAAGTCCACGACGCGGGCAGGACCAACGAAAATCTCCTTTTGACCGAAGTTATGGTCCGACCGGTAAGCGGCGGCCCCGAATGGATTGAGGTTTACAACGACAATGCTTTCGCTACTAGTCTTCTCGGCTGGTCCTTCAACACCACGTCTAGTTCGACTTCGAACGAAGTGTTGCTTCAACAAGGCATCATCAGCGGCCATTCTGTGGCGCTGTTCACGGGATCGCTTGCATCGCTTGAACAAGGCAATGCAACGCAAATGTTTGATCTGGGCCAATATGGGTTGCTGGGAGTTGGCTCGATGAATCTCTTGGATGATGCTGCCGGAACCATCGAACTACGTTTCACTCGGCCCGGCCAAATTAATCCTGTTACCAACGCTCAAGTCGAGTGGGGGGGAGATACGGGACGAATCCTGAATCTGAATCACGTGCTCGTTTGGGAAGAAGGAGCGTGGTCGGTGCAAGAAGACGCTACTCCGGGTGATGTGTCCATAGGACAATCAAATGCTTCATGAACTCAGTAGGGCTGGGCTAAGCGATAGCCGTGCAAGCCGCATCGACATATTCCCGAGACCGCTGTGTGACAGGCATTCACGGTCTTGACGAAATTCTTCGTGGTGGAATCCCGTACGGCTCCACCGTTTTGGCATCTGGAACTTGCGGTTCTGGTAAGACAACATTAGGAATGGAATTTCTGGTTCGAGGTGCATTGGCAGGCGAAGCTTGTGCACACTTTACAGCGACTGAACCTTCGGTGAAGTTGTTGGAAAACATCCGACAGTATGCATTCTTTGACATGAACATGGTCGATACAGGTTTAATCAACGTCTTTGACATGGACGTCCTCTATTCGTGGCTTGGATTGGACAAGTCGACCTTCGACTTGGACGATGTTCACGCACTGATTAAATCGATTACAGACATCGTCAACACCATCGGTGTAACTCGACTTGTCATCGACTCGGTTACAACATTGTGTTACAAGATTAAGTCTGAGCAGCTGATACGCGACTTCCTTTTCACTCTTGGAAAAAAACTCGCTACTCTTGGATGCACAACGATTCTCATCTCTGAAATTACTTCTGCAACAGAAAACGCGCATTGGTCTTCTTTCGGTGTTGAAGAAGCCATTGCAGATGGGATTGTTGTTATGGGAGACGTTGAACGTATGGGGCATTTGCTTCGATTTTTGCAGGTTGTCAAAATGCGAGGTACCGCGCATAGTCGGGCCAAGCACGCCATCGAATTGACGCCACTGGGCGTCATGCTGACACCGATGTTGAAATGGGGCGCTCAAAGCGATAAGACAACGAAGTGGGGGAGCTGAAGATGTTCGAACTCGATCAACGAATTGCCGAGCAACTCTCGACCATTTCATTGAACAGTTCCGTTCAGGTGCGCTGTGGAAATTCAAATGCCTTCATGGTCACGGCAAGCACCATGTTGCCGTTGATGCAGATGTTTGAGATGGGAGGAGTGTACATCTCTGCAAGTCGAGGTGCGGTTGAAATTATTCAGGCGTTCGAATCGATCGGTGTCGATGTCTCAAACATTCAGTTCATTGATTTGGTTTCATCAGGTATCCTCGGTGGTACGGATGTAACCCACCCCAACATTCACTTTGTGGACAGCCCAATCATGCTTGAATCGGTCCTCTTGCGTACGCTCTATATCCTTCGTACGACTCATACACCCAGAAACTTCGTGTTTCTCGACAGTGTGAACGCTCTGGCCATTTACAACGAAGACCGAATGCTTGCAGAGTACCTTCACACCTTCATCAACACCTTCAGACAGCGTGAGGTTCTCTCCGTTATTCTCAATGTTCCCGACCAGACTCCGCCTCTGGTCCTTTCGAATCTTGATCTGTACTGTACGGATTTGGTCGACCGAGGCCAGGTGGTCATTCACTGAGGGGATAACGCATGCGAAAGAACATCAAATTCGATGAGGAAGACGAAGAATTCTTCGGGCAAGTCGGCTCTTTCGGCGTGCCAAAGTTCGACAATGAAATGCACGGTGGCGTGCCCCGAGGTTTTACCATGGTTGCTTTTACTGAGACCGGTTCAGGAGCTGAATTGTTTGCGAAACAGTTTATTTCTCCCGCTGAGGAATCGGAGAACACATTGTACATTTCGACCAACGAAGCGCAACCAGAAATCGTTCGCGTGTTCAAAAAATATGGTTGGCCGTTGGATGTGAGCGTTCGAACAATAGGCGAGGAATACAACGCCAACGTTCTGGAAAGGGAACTACTTGCCAGTCGATATCGGTTAGAAGGCTTTCGATTGGAAGACATTCAACGTCTGGCTCAAACACGATTTGTTGAGGATTCCACTCAGGATTATTTGACTGAGGTAACTAATGAAATTATGGCGCTTGGTCCTTATTTTAGAGCAGGTATTGATAGTTTGGATTTCTTCCTCCAACGCGACGATCCTGGCCGTGTTGTTGCCATGATTCGTATGCTGCAAGCCCACACTCAAATGTACCGAGGATTGCTTCTCATCATGGTTTCTGTAAACGGGTTGTCAGCCTCGATCCGTCAGGAACTTTCAAGCATCGCAGATATGGTTCTAACCTTTGGTGTTCGAACCGTAGGTTCTGATTTTGAGACGTCCATGATCGTCTCTAAATTTCGCAATGCACCTGAAAATCTGAAAATGCTTGTGTTCCGTGTTACGCCAGAAGAGGGAATCACGCCAGAAACCGTGGAACGTATCGCTTGATTCATTCTGTGGAGCAAGCGACACCTCCAAAGAGGGTGGAGTTGAGGGTTGAATATGTCCAAGCGGGCCGCAACGGGTGGTTACGATCCATCGGGTATTGATTTGGACGCTTGGACTGAACTTGAGGACCAGCTTGAAGCAACCATACCCGACTACGATCGTGTTAACCGGCTCATGACCTTCGGACAGGACAAACGCTGGCGTCGAAACGTTCGCAATCATGCAACAAAGGGTATGAAAGTGCTGGAAGTCGGTTGCGGTCCTGGAAGTTTTGCTGAAGATTTGGTTGGTCTTGATGTTACATGTCTCGACCCATCAGAGGAGATGTTGAAGGTCGCCAAAAGGCGTGTTGATGGGGCTCGCGCATCTCGTGGAGAAGCTCCTGCGGCCTATGTACAAGCACTTGCAGAGGACATTCCTTTGGACGATAACTCCTTTGACATGGTTTTTTGCCTGTTCTCATTCCGTGATTTCCAGGACAAGAAGAAAGGTTTGCAAGAGATATATCGTGTTCTAAAACCGGGCGGTCAATTGGTCATTTGCGATGCGGGTAAGGCGAATTATTTGCACGGTCTCACCGGAAGAATTTGGATGAGTACTGTTGTTCAGTGGATGGCACGTTGGGTTACTAAGAAGAAAGACCATCCTTGGAAAGGCCTCGCTCGTTCCTACACGCACTATGGCACCAACAAATATTATCGAAACATGATGAAAGAGGTTGGATTTGAAGAGGTTTCTGGTCGACTTTTGTATCCGTTTATGATGTCAAGCCGATTCAAAGGACGAAAACCGCAGTAGTACGCGCCATTTCTTTGAACGGTGGACTCCATTACCCTCATAAACCCCCTCCCAGTCGGATTTTCATAGTGATTCTTATGGGAATGGAAAAAGTCCTCCAGAGCATCAAAAAAGCCGAGCAGGCTGCTGAACAGACACTTTCTGACGCCCAATCAGAATCCAGTCGTATCCTCAGCGATGCTCGACGAGATGCAGCCGATCTTGTCGCCAAAGCAACAGAAGAAGCACAGGCGTCCATACAATCTACCCTCGATGCAGCAAAAGAAGCGGCGATGAAGAACGTCGTAACCGTACAAAAAGAGGGAGCGAAAGCAGTAGAATCCGTAGAATCCGATGCTGGGTCAAAGCAAGACTCAGCAGTAGCACTTATTGTCGAAAAACTACTGAATCAATGAGGTGAT
>PBSP01000008.1 GCA_002726845.1 Methanobacteriota archaeon
AAAACCTGGTTTGATTGAATTCACCATGTATCCGTTGCCAGTAAATGCCTGTTCTAGGGCATCCGAGGGGTCATCACCCTCGTTTTCGACGAGAACTCGCTTGATTGCAATTCCATATTTCTGTGCGAATTCAAAATCACGTTCGTCATGACCAGGAACAGCCATAACAGCCCCGGTACCGTAGGTGGCGAGAACGAAGTTTCCTGCCCAAATAGGAATTTTTTCTTGTGTTAATGGGTGAATCGCAAAACAACCGAGGGAAACACCTTCCTTCTTGTTGAGATTCTTGATTCTGTCAAACTCGCTCATGTTGGCGTATTTGTCGTATATTGCCTTCCATTGGGATTCATATTCGGTCCCCTTGACCAACTTTTCTGCAAGTGGATGCTCCGGTGCCAGCGTTAGGAAGGTAGCCCCAAACAACGTATCAGGGCGCGTGGTAAACACGCGGATTGTATCCTCTGAATTTTCAATTCCAAACTCGATCTCAACACCTTCAGACCGTCCAAGCCAATCCTCTTGCATGAGTCGAACGCTCTCTGGGAAATTGATTGTATCCAATCCGTCGAGAAGTTCCTGTGCATACTTTGTGATGTCGATGAACCATTGACTCATGTCCTTTTGTTCGACTGGACCGTTGCACCTCCAACAGCGACCGGCCTTGACCTGTTCGTTTGCGAGAACCGTCGAACAGGGTTCGCACCAGTTGACTGGAGCATACTCGCGATAGGCAAGTCCGGATTTGAAGAATCGGGTAAAGAACAATTGATTCCACTTGTAGTAATTTGGATCGTGGCTTTTGACCAAACGTTCCCAATCGTATGAGAAACCCATGCGTTTGATTTGCTCGGTAATGGATGCCATGTTTTTCTCTGTAATGTCATGAGGGTGGCCGCCCTCAGCAATGGCTGCGTTCTCAGCAGGCATACCAAACGAATCGAATCCCATCGGGTAAAGAACATTGAACCCTTTCATTCGCTTGTAGCGAGCAACAGCATCACCGATTGAATAGTTCCGAACATGGCCCATATGCATCTTTCCAGAGGGATAAGGGTACATTTCCAAACAGTAGAATTTGGGTTTGGACGGGTCATCGGATGATGCGAAAATCTTCCCATCGTTCCATGCCTGTTGCCAAGCAACTTCGTTCGTGGTTCTCACCCCTTCCGACATGTCGACACATCCTAGGCTAAACACGCCTCAATGCTTACCTTCTTCAATCCACCTCAGCGAATTGCGCTCAGAAGGTCATCTCGTTCTTGATGTAGGCATCGTTTGTTTCAAGCAAAAACATCGCCTCCTTCGTCAACTTGTATCGATTCCTCATACCCATGCGACGTCCTTCAATCAAGCCGTATTTCTCGAGTGTACGTAGGTGATGCGAAATCAATTGTTGCGACTTATCAAGTCGTTTTGCGAGTTCTGCTTGAGAAGGGAAATCGCCCATCTGGCCGTCATGATCCAAAAGAAGCAGAATTTTTCCTTGAAGCGACAAGGGGTCAGGTGCAAGGATGGGCACGGGAAGCGAATCATCCTCCATGAGTGGGTGGAGCGTATTTGTCAACGGATAATAGCGAACAAAGCGACCGTCTTTCCTCCGCCAGATGGCCTCCTCTTGTTCCAACACACGAAGGTGGTGCGAAAGCTGACCGTTACTCATTTCTAATGCAGACAGAAGTGCACGGAAATGACAACCTGGGTTCGCAGTGAGATATCCCAACAGGCGTCCGCGCTGGAATCGACCGTCGCTGGTTTCTGAGGTTCGTCCAACAAGTCCAAGCAACCACAATCCAGTGAGTGTGGTCGAGATGCGTATGGCTTCGTTGTTGAATGCAGCAAACCCAAGAAGTGAGAGAATAGCGCTGACCGTTAGAACAGTAACAGCTTGCGGTGCCCATTCCGGTAACGTTTCCGATGCGGGCTGCTCAACGTCCACAACCGTTGAATCTTCAACAACGACCGAATCAGCAACGAGCGGTGTTTCAGCCAACACGCCGATGAGGGTGTAGCTTTGTGCGGTGAAGCGAGCGCATGCTTGGGTTGGATTTTGCTGCTGAGCTTCGTAAACCCCAGAGGTTCCACGCTCAGGTGCCCACAGATCGATTGCGGAATTTGCGAGCATGTGGGACGTACCTGCGTTGTCTTCAAGCATCCAACACGTGCCATCAGGCGTCACTACGTTGTTCCAAACACCTTCGATTCGGATGATTGGATTGTTGATTTCGGTTTCTTCAACAACGGCATCCTCTTGTTCAACTTCTTCAATTGGCCACTGGAATTCCTGCTCAAGCACCACGTCTTGGTCGGTGGCGAAATCGATTCTTACACGGTATTGTGCTTCTTGATAATCGTAATCCTTGAGGTCACTTATTTGGAAGGAAAGGACATCACCAGATGCGATGCGTAACGCTTGGTCGATGCGTTCATCACCGTTGCACAGAACGTTCTTCTCGATGACCTTCTCCATTAGGTCAAGGTTCCACAATTGAATGGAGGCCTTGCAAACTTCAAGCCATTGGATTTCGGTCTGTTCGGCCGTACCGGTTAGCTTGAGTTCGAAGGCTGGGACGTTGTTGTCGTCCACTTGAACGGTCATTGATGGAGCTGGAGCAGCCGACGTTCCACAATCGTCGGATTGGACCCGTCGATAATCGAGATTCTCGGAAGCAATGTAATTGAATTCGGATAATTCTGCCACAAGCACGTAATGACCGCTTAACATCGAGCATCCAACATCGTCTACGAAGGCCCAGGTTTGCAGCGGGAAGGTGCTTTGGGAAGAGGCAGCAACGACGACGTCAAGCTCTGTATCGCGGCAATTGGCGCGATCGAGAGAATCGAAGACAACGTTGCCGTTCGCATCTGCAACCCAATAACTTGCCCTACAGGTGTTTGTGAATCGCAACAATTCGTCTTCGTTTCCAGCGTTGCTGACCGTTATCGAAGCGTCAAGAAGTTCGCCTTGCACAAAGGAGTTGGATACGGTGTTGATGCTTGCCTCGAGTGAATTCGGCTGAACCATGCGCTCCTGCACCAGCAGTTGATGAGTGTCAATTGTTANCCCGTCGGGTGTGTNNACGGAGAGCGTCGTTTCTCCAACTGTAGAGGGTTGCANTAAGGTGTGCCCGAGTGCAACAACAGCGTAGGGTTCGATGGTTGCTTTATTGGCGTTGCANGATGGGCCAAGGAGGGGTTGTTCAAACTCGACAAGGAGGTGACATGCGTCAAGCGACTCGATGTCAATCGCTTCATTTGTTGGATTGTGCAATTGGTATGTCAGAACGAACGGTTCTCCGAGAGACAGGACACTGTTGCGGTGGGTTAAGGATGTGGAAAACGTCAATCCGTTCGGTAAGTTGGCGTTTTGTTGAACCGTGATGTCGGTGGTGCTGGAGAGTTCAGAGCCTGCAAGTTCGATGGTGATGGTGTAAATCCCGGGTGAGACGGGTTCACCGTTTTGGTTGGTCAAATCCCATTGATGTTGGTCGAGAGCAGTTGTTCCAGGTCCAATATCGAGTCCACGACTTTGTCCACGACATGCAGTTCGTTCGTCAATGACAACATCACCCTTGGCATCGGTAACGATCATGACCGTTCCACAAGAAGGGTCTTCTGCGATTGAGGTTGCTCCGCCATCGTTGACGATTGAGGACGACAGGAGGACACGTTCTCCCGTTCCGTACCAAGGCTTGGCGTTATCATCTGCAATCTCAATGTTCAGTCGAACAGATTCGCTCTCCTCAGCACTTGCGGGAATTAGGAAAACGAGAAGCATCACAAGCGAGCATGCAACAACACGACGCATCCGCCCCTCTCCCATGATGATGGATTGCCCTCATTGACTTAAAGGGCAGCGGTACAAACCATGCGTAAATCAGTCCAGGTCAAGCATCGATGGGATCGAAGCTTGCAAGGCCTCTTCCTGTTGTATTTCGTGTTGTTTCCACGCTGGAAGTGATGATGGATCCGTCCAACCAAGCTCACGAGCCTTGTCAAGTTCACCGTTTGCAACGTAATACTTGATCCACTGTTCACGACGCTCTTCTTCATCCATCAACTGTTCCTCGGCCTTTCGCTCAAAGGCACGTTCGCGCATGAGTTTCTTGCGGCTCGCTTGTCGTGCAAGCATGGCTACGAGAATAGCTGCGAGCATGAATGCAATGACGCCTCCCATTGCGTACAGCACCGTATTGGAGGATTTACCGTCACCCTCTGCAGCGGAATCACCATCATCAGATTTGTTCGGATCTTCAGTTATGGCACATTCAACCTTGCCGGGAATACCCGTTGAAACTGCAGGATCCCACTTGCAGGGGTCGTTCAGGTCCGACATTCCGTCGTTATCGCTGTCGGGGCAACCAAATCGATCGATGGTAGAGGTTCCGTATTCGTTTCGACACTCATCCCCTTCGTGCGCCCCTGTGGTGAAGTTGTTGCCGTATCCGTCACCGTCGTTATCGTCCTGCTGTGAGAATCTCAACGGGAATGCATCCGGTGCAATACCTGTACTGTTGTCACCACGGCCATCGCAATCCATGTCTGAAAACTGAGTTACATCGTCAGGGAATGCATCCCCAATGTGCTCGCACAAATCGATCATTTTACCGGGGTAGTCTTCATCGATTTTTGAGACATAGGTGACCTGATAGTTGTCACCGACCCCGTCTCCGTCTTTGTCACACCACTGCAAAGGATCGTCCGGGAACGCGTCAGCGCCCGTGCAATCGGGTTCTGCAACAAAGTCCCCAAATGGATCAGCGTGACCGTCTCCGTCGGAATCGGGACACCCTTGTACTCCGTTTTCTGTACTCTTTCCGTAAACATCGACGCACTCGTCTCCATCGGTGAACTGTACGTTGTCTCCAAACCCGTCACCGTCTTGATCGGCCCATTGTAGCGGTTGATCGGGGAAGGCATCTTCAGGGTCGGTGTATCCGTCGCCATCCGAATCAGGACATCCTCGAGAGACGGCTGAGTTTGACTCCCCGTAGGTTTGAGGGCATACGTCGGAGTTTCCTTCTGAGACACCGTCCTCGTCAGTATCGACAAAGTTGTCTCCGTAACCATCGTTGTCTGCATCTGACCACTGCGTCGGGTCGGTTGGGAATCGGTCGCCGTTGCTTCCTCCGGGGTTGTCACCGTACCCGTCGCCATCGGAATCACGCCATTGTGATGCGTCGTTTGGGAACATGTCTGGATTGTTTCCGTCCGGGTTGTCTCCGTAATTGTCACCGTCGGAATCGTTCCATTGTGTTCCATCGTCAGGGAACGGATCACCTGTGTTGGAATATCCATCGCCGTCGCGATCTGGGCATCCAAACCGATCCTCGGTGGACGATCCAGCTTGGTTTGGACAATCATCGGATTGGTTTCCATCAGGGTTGCTTCCAAAGCCGTCGTCGTCTTCATCGCACCACTGTGATGCATCGTTTGGGAAAGCGTCAGCGCCGTAACAATCGGTTCGAGCAGGCCAATTTGCGTCTGGGTCAGAATACCCATCACCGTCCGAGTCAAGACAGCCGAGACGGTCAAGAATTGAATCGCCCCATACGGTTGGACACCCATCGGCTCGGTCACTCATCTGCTCGTCGCCTACCCAATCACCATCGGTATCTCTCCACTGTGTTCGGTCGAGCGGGAAGACGTCGATACTTTGTGCACCGACCACGATAATTCCAGGCCAGTCTGGAGAGCGGTATTCATCCCATGAAACGTCTTCATAATTGTCTCCGTATCCGTCCCCATCAGTGTCGTTCCATTGGGTTGCATCGTTTGGGAATGCATCACCGCGCTGGTTGATGTGAAGTTGATTTTGAGCGATCTCGTAGAGGTAGTTGTCTCCGTACCCATCACCGTCAGCATCGACCCATTGCTCTTTGTTGGACGGTTCCCAGTCGTTAACGTCGGACCAACCGTCGCCGTCTGAGTCTGTGCATCCAAACCGATCCTCAGTGCTGTTTCCTGCAACGTTTGGACATTCATCGGGTTGATAAGCAGGTGCGGGGTTGTCACCGTAACCATCGTCATCGGAATCGTTCCATTGTGTTCCCTCGGTAGGGAATGCATCAATGATGCCGTCGCCTTGATCGGTGGTGTTGTATCCATCGTTGTCCTCGTCAATGTTGGCAAACCAGTAGTATACGCCTTCATCGTCTCGGCCGTGAGCAGTTACAATCTGCTTGCTGTCAGGACTCCACGAAATACCGTACATGATGCCACAATTGTTACTGCCGCTTCCAGCGGTGCAACCGCCAGGACGGGGTCCTGAGAAACTATCAATTTGAGTGCCCGTGGCGGTATCACCGACATAGGCTGTCGTAGCATCGGCGCCGTACCAGTAGAACCCTCCGGCGATTTGACTACCGTCGGGGCTAAATTCTATGGATGCACACGAGGTCGTTGTTTGTGCCCCCCAAATTACACTCCACGTGGAACCTGAGTATTCGTACATGTCAAAGCTGGCGGAACTACCCTCCCATCCACCGCACATACCGATGTAGTTTCCATCGGGTGACCAAGCAATGTCGTTAACTGAAGAGGGTGGGCTGGTGACGGTTGCGACGGTGGACCTAGAGGTTACGTTGACGATGTAGAAGTCGCTGTTTCCAGCCAAGGCAATGAATTCACCGCTTGGAGAGAAGGACGAGGCATAAAACCGATCTTCCCCGTTTGGATTGAGGCTGTGTAGGTTGGTTCCATCGCTAACTTTGATGAGGAAAACCTGTCCGTTTGTACCACTGTTACCCGAGCGGCCAATGGATACCGCGACAAGGTCACTGTCTGGACTGAAACGCACGTCATTGACGTAATCTCCTCCGCCTACATCGACGCTAATGGATCCGTGAACGGTCGTGAAATTGGAACTGTAGTAAATTTCCATTGTATCATCGTCCTTGCCAGCAGCAATGTATTGCCCGTCAGGAGACCAATCAACGCTGGTTGCTGCGCCGCCTGACAAGGCTTGGACAGAGCGAATGTTGACGTACGTTGAAGCGTTCCAAATACGCACGAAACCATCGGCAGAAGCCGTTACAATGTGTGTGCCGTCGGGCGAAAAGTCGACGTCGTAGTAGCTGTTGCTTGAAGTGACGGTGTAACTGCCGGTAAAGTTCGGGTTGTTGATGCTCCAAGTATCGTTGATGTCTGAAATCCCATCACCATCGCTGTCTGGACATCCGTCTCGGTCGGTGGTTGATGTGCCGGAGGCCCATGGACAGTCGTCGAGTGAGTCTTCGATACCGTCACCATCCGAATCCGCAGCGTGAGCGCTGAGTGGAAGCAAAAGAACACTTACCATGAGGAAGATAAGCAGCGACGCAAGAAACGTGCGACCGCTCGTGGGATTTGGCATGGTTATGCGTCACTTATCTATTATTAGGAATTGTGGTCTTTGTGTTCAATTCTTTTCAGCAACGAATCGGAACGCTTGAACGTGATATTCTCTACAGACGACCATGGCCGAGGGGCTGCCCAAAGTGAACGTCGCTGTCTCGGACCGCGTCTTACTCCATCTTTTGCAGCACGACCACCTTGCTGACCGATTTATCGTNACGTCAGCATTGACNCGNCCNGGCATCGCTGAGGCTTGTGCCCAACATCCACCAAACGTGAGTAGAACCATGCGCAACCTCGTGCGAAAAGGGTGGGTTAGTGAACATACGAGAACGATTCAAAACGACGACCGCCGACAAAAAACCTGGCAACTGACTGAAGAGGGGCGGGACATGGCGGTACTGCGGACGAAACGCCTCGGTGAGACCAAGGTTCTTGTCCGTGACAAAGAAGGGCAACTTCTCGAAATTGAATCCAGAGATGCCGCAGATCGGTTGGCCTCCGACATGTCGCTTTTGCAAGTTCTTCTGCACGCTCAACACGAGGGAGTTCTAACTTGGGGCGACATAAGGTTTGGACTCATCAAGAAGCAAGATGATGAGGACACTACTCCACCTCCTGGTCGTCTGCAACCGCTTGCAGGTGTTCATGCAACCTATCACACGAGCGCTCCAGAAACCCGAACGGTTCGGGGCCGTAGTGCCGAACTTGCTCAATTGGATGAATGGTTTGAGGGGCGCTCAGCTTGTGCAGTCGTTTCTGGCATTGCTGGAATTGGCAAGTCAACATTGGTCGCTGAATGGCTCAATGGAAAGCAAAATCAGCAACCAAACTTGTCCATATGTTGGTATCCATGTCAGCCATGGGATCGTGAGGTTGGGCTTGCAGTCAGTCTTTTGCATCGTTTTGGAGTCGATGAAAAACACGATCCTTACAATCTCATCGAAACACTACCGCTACGACCTGGTGCGCCTCTGGACGTTGACACATGGCGCCGCCGATTGTTGGCGTATCTAACCGATGCCTATACGGTTCGAGAACGGTTTTCGATTGCTCCTGGAGGACCGCCTCCGTACTGGCTCATCGTTTTGGATGATGTTCATCACATTGCATCTGAATCGCGTGACTTGCTAGGAGCACTGCTACAAATTTCGCAAAAAACACCGTTACGCTTCGTATTGATCTCTCGCACCGCTTTGGATTTCTACGACAGAAGAGACGTCCACACGCGCGACATCGTGGAGGAATTGCCTCTGTCTGGGCTTTCTTTGGGAGAAACGTCGCAGTGGTTGGATGAACTCGAACTTAGCGATGTTGATGCGAACGATGTCCACGAACGAACCGGAGGTCACCCACTGGCCATTGAGATGCTAGAGCTCTATGGAAAACCAACACATGAGGACTGGCTGCGGTTTTTGGATGAGGAAATTCTCGCACCCCTTCCTAGCGACGAGAGAGAATTGTTGGCAACCCTCGCCGTTGCAAAAAAACCCGTTCCGTGGAAGAAGCTCGCCTCAGGATTAAATTGGGACGGTTCGCCACCAACTCGGCTCATTGATTATGGGCTCCTCATCGAGTTGGATCAGGGAATGTGGCTTCATGAGGCCTTGCGTGAGCGTTTGACTCGTGAGGTAGGTTCGTTGGAGTCCGAGCGCCGTGAACGAATTCGGTAGTTCAGAAATCGTCCGCAGTCATGTGATCGTCGACCCACTTGCTCAGGGCAGCCTTCGACGTCATGCCCCTTAGATTGTCAACAATCGCTCCGTTGTGGAAGAGGAACAGTGCAGGGATTCCACGAACACCGAGACGTGCAGCATGCATGGTGTTTGCATCCGTATCGACCTTCGCAACCAGAATTTCACGTTCCTCTGCAAGGTCGTTGAGAATGGGCGCAATGGCTTTGCACGGTCCACACCATTCGGCCCAAAAGTCAACAAGGACCCATTCGTTGTCGTTGATGGTGCTTTCAAACTCAGAATCTGTGATTGCTCGTACTTCGCCCATGATTCTACGGCTTGCCGTCGTTTCAAGAACCTTTGCAGGCAAAATCATGGGATGCCCATGGACATCCCATCATTGTATCATATAGGTTCAGTGTCAAATACAATACAATGGTTGGAATGAAAGGAAAAGGATCGCAGAAAGAGGCACGTTTAGAACGTCTCAAAGAAGAAATTGCGTCCTACATTGAAGATCGACCCGGTTGCTCGGCGGCGGATATTGTTGCGTATCTTTCCAACGAACGAAAGATGAGAAACCATGGCCTTACTGCTCGAAAGATTGGATATTTCATCCCGCGATACATGAAGAATCGCATCGGCTTCAAACTCGATACAACCACCGGGAAGCGCACCTACCACACCATGGCATGACCAAACATTCAATGTGACGAGTGTTCTCGTGGCGCTATGGACTGGCCTGCCGGTGTCAAAGCTGAGGCGCTCTTTTCATCCAGTGTTGCACTGAGCATGTTTGAAAAAAACCACCCAGCGTGGACGTTGCTGGACGGGGAGATGTCGTTTTCTTTGAAACAACAATTGGCTGAGAAATTGAAATTGCTGGGCGCAAAACATCCGAGCAACTTGGAATACGTTACCATCGATGAAAAAAACGGCCCTGTACATGTCGAAGAGGGAGCGATTGTTGAACCGCACGTTCATTTCATTGGACCTTGTTACATCGAGTCCAATGCCACAATCCGATCGCATGCTTACGTGCGTGAAAACACATGGATGATGACGGGTAGCGTACTTGGTCATGCAAGTGAATCAAAGCATTCGTTGTTCTTACCCGGTGCTAAGGCCCCGCATTTCAACTATGTTGGTGATTCTATTTTAGGTTCAAACGTCAATCTTGGTGCAGGTGTCAAATTATCAAATCTGCGCAACGATGGGGCGCATATTGGTATCTGGCTTGATGGAACCCGCCGAGAAACCGGGTTGCGAAAATTTGGTGCGATTCTTGGCGATGACGTTCAATTGGGTTGCAATGCTGTCACAAACCCTGGAACGGTTCTTGGAAAATCCTGCATGGTCCATCCCAACGTTACTGTTGGAGGATATCACGCCGAAGGCACCGTATTGCGTTGAGGTTTCTTCATGTCCAATCTGTTCGGAACCGATGGGATTCGTGGACGGGTTGTTCTAGACGAATGTGATGATGCTGGTGCGCTTCAACGAATCGTCGAACAGAGGCTGCTGACTCCACAACTGATGAAATTGCTCGGTGAAGCATTGGGTCGTTGTTTGCCGGAAGGAGGAGAAGGCAATCAAATTGTGATTGGCTGGGATAACCGCCCACACAATGAAACCTTAGCAGCGTGGCTGACCTTAGGCTTTCATGCTTCGAATTGCACCGTCGTTCACATCGGCTGTGCATCGACCCCAATGCTCCACTATGCAGTCCTTGAAACCAATTCTCGAATGGGTTGCATGATTACTGCAAGCCATAACCCCGTTGAAGACTCCGGCATCAAGGTCTTTGATGCACGGGGTCGAAAATCAATGCCAGACTATGAAAATCTCGTCTCTTCAATGGCCTATTCTTTATCCGAGGAGGAACGGACGATTGAGAATGAGATTCGTGAAACCGGGATGCACCCAGACGAAAGGCACAATGTCGATCATCAAGACTGGCTGCAACGAAGATTGTCTCTTGTACGACCGCTGTTTCAACACGAATTCTCCTTGTCGAATCCCCTTCGGCTGGATTGCTCCAAAGGCCATGCGTCGACTTGGTTGAGCACATGGCTTGAGCAGCAGGGTCTTTCGGTTGAAGAGGTAAGCAACAAGGCCAAGGCAATGAACGACGATTGTGGAGCTGGAGAGCTTTCTCCAGGACAGGCATGGTCTTGGAGCGAAATTAAAACAAGCGAACATTTGTTGATACAATCCCTTGAATCGCAAGGTGTTGGAGCCGTAGTTGGTGCTGCTTTAGACGGGGATGGAGACCGCTGTCTTCTTGTGCGTGAAACCGATACAGGAGTTGAGGTTGTTGACGGAGACGATATTGCAGACGCTCTGCTGCAGGCCTGTCCTCAAGCATGGAAGGTTGCAGCGAGCATTGAATCGAACCTCAAACTCCTTTCAAACATCCATCAACATCCACAAATGCAGGGTTTTGAGACGGCCGTTGGTGACCGATGGTTGTCCCATGCATTGGAAACGCATCTTGCTGACCAAAAACAACAGCCGCTTTTGTTTGGCATCGAAGATTCCGGACATCTTGTTTTTCCATCGCCCCATCCCCACACTGCAGAGAAATGGAGTCTCGTCGGTGATGGAGCTATGACGTTGCTTCTTTCTTTGTTGGCGTTTGGAAACGTAGAATCAAAACCTATGGAAAAAGGCTGGAAAAAGCGACTCAGTGTCAAGAATCCGAACCGTTGGATGTGGGATGGACGAAACGCATTATCCAACACCGTTGAATCCATGGTTCGCACCCATCTTGAACAGGCTGGAACCGTTGTGGATTGGGTTCGAGGGGGATTGCCTGGCGAATCCAACCTGATGCTTGTTCGATGCAGCTTTAACGGGATGGACATGAGCTTCGGTTTGAGAAACAGTGGAACGCAAGAAAAGACCAGCATCAGTCTGCGGTTTTCTCAACCAGATCCGGGCTTCGATGCCATGCTGTTGATGCGTTCGGTGCAGAACCTCTTGCTTCGAACGTTCAATCCCGTATCTTATTGAGAAGCCAACAATTCATCCCTTGACTGTGTGAGATAGGTGATAATTGCGAGAAGCGTTGCCGTTGCTAGAAGTAGTGCAAGAGCCGCTAGCGCCGTCATGCCCTGATAGATGAGCACGCTTGCAACGACCCATGCAAGAATAAGGTTGAGGAAGCCAACGATGCGCCATCCTCTTCGTAGTGTGACTACGCCAATGACCCAAGATGTCGTCGACATCCCCAAAATGAGCAAGATGAACAACAACAGTGATGGCGATAAGACGCCTGAAATGATGAACAGTATTTGAGCCACCCAGAGCGAAGCGGAAATCCACAACCCGCGTTCTGTATAGGTAGCGATTGCGCTTGCAACCAATCCCATCGAACCGACCGCAACAGACGACATCCAGATGTCAAACAGCGTCAGTGAGAATTCGCTCTCAATCCACCAAACCAATTCATTCAGAGCGACCGGCAGTACGATGAATGCAATCATGAGAACTGCGGGTTGTTTCCATTCCCATCCACG
>PBSP01000009.1 GCA_002726845.1 Methanobacteriota archaeon
TGGACGTAGCAGGAGAGGTTGTCGGCAAGGTAGCCCTCCCGACCATGATTATCTTGCTTACACTCTCGCTCTTCAGCGTGCTTTATCTTGTTGGCCGCGGCCGCAGAGCCGCAGTCAAGGATCGAATTGCAGAGCAGTCATCACTGATGTCCGTTCTTGGTGATGAAGCCAACGATTGAGTGATTTAGCCAAGCCACCATCGGAGACCAGGATTGTCGTCAATGGCGACGAATTCGCCCGAACGATCCGCTCTCTGCTGTTCGACGAGTTCTCGAACTCTTGACATTACTGCTGTAATGTCGTTCTCGCTGAGGTTCAACTCTTTCGCCATTAATCCGAGGTTGGGTTTAACTCTAGGTGTTTCGATCAACGCATGAACCATTGTTCGCTGGGAATAATCCTCGAAATCAGTATCGACTGCGGCAGACACACGACCTCGGATTTGCTGATGCAAGGCGATGACAGCATCTCGCTGACGGTCCAATTGTTCGAGCTGTTCATTCAATTGTTCAAGATGAACAACCCCTTCAGTCACACTGATTTTCTTTCGTCCACTTACAACTTCCGCAATTGGCTGAACATGGTCAGGCAATCTTGAACTCAACCTCAGTGGACCTCCAGACGGCAGCTTTCGACGCTCTATTTTGAACAAATCTGGACCGAGGTCAACTCGTAGCGAGAATGCTTCACATACTCTGAAAATGGTTCTGGGAGGCCCGCCTTTCTCACTTGGAACTTTCATTTTTTCAACGAGGTTACCGCGTTCGAGTTCTTTGAGATGTTTCACAATTGCTTGTTGGCTCACACCTATCAATTCAGCCAACTGCATTGGGTAGTGTGGTTCGCGAACCAATCGCTCAAGAATCAGCCGGCGTGTTTTGTTTTGAAGTAACATCAACGAACGTTCAAGGTCATCCATACTACTCAACCTGTAGTTAGGTAGAGAAGGACTCATTTGAACTCGTCGGAAAAACAGAGCGGTTTTTTCAGTCTTCATCCCACGATTGCCAATCTTCGTTTTTGGCAACAGGTATTTTCCGGTCGTTCGTTGGCTTTTCTTTCTTCACAACCGCTGGTGTGCTTGGTTTTGGTTGGAGGGGTGGTGTCGGAAACGGATCGGCAACCTGTTGTTCTTGCTGCTGTGGCGTTGCGGATTCAACATCACCCCGCATCAATGCATACACCTGTTCGGTTGTGAGCATACTTCCAGATTGTACATCTTGCGCACCGTCCATTTGCGTAGGAGCGGATTGACTTCGTTGTTGTATGTATTCTCCAGTCCGAACGTCGAACCCTACGTCTTCTGTTGTGCCTTCATTTATGCTGTTGATTTGTTCTTGAACAACATCTGGAGTCAAATCGGTTAGAGGAATCAATTTTCCATCGGGTCCAACGACCATCATTACGCCCTTTTTTCGATTTTGTGCGAATGCGAGAAGAACACCGGAAAGAGGCAGCAGGAAGATGCCGAGACAACAGAAGGAACCCCCGATTAAAACCCATGGAGACCCAACCAAATCGCTCTCCATTTTATCGATGGAAGTAAGCCAAACCGTCTCGTTTGAGCATGGGCCTTCACACTCAATCCGTAGGAGATACTCGCCTTTCTCCAACTCCCATGTTCCAAGAACCGTATACTCGACACTGCCATCTGCGGATAGTGCCCCCCAGTCGAGCTTACATTTTGATTCACTTACAGCGTCATTTATTTCAGAGCCGTTGCGTTCAAAGAGAGTCACATTGCCTTCAAAATCTGTACCGTACGCACGATAACACCCTGCTTCATCAATTGTAACGGCTTCTTGGTTCACAGAACCTGTTGCATCAACGGACAGTTCGTTGTTTCTTTGTGGATCTAGAGCGTCCCCGAAGGTATTCATCTGACCGATGACAATAATGCTACCAATGACGAAACACGCCATTGATGCAATGAGCATACGGAGCGGCCAGGGGTTTTTCTTTTCGCTCTCCATGCACCGAGGAAGTACCACTCCCCAAAGAAGGCTCGCTTTTCCCTTTCACAATCCAAGGGCTTGCAATTTCTCAGGAAGGTACGTTTCGGTTACGAAGTCAAGACCGTATTTTGCAAGCGATTGTTGCTCAGCTTTCTTCCCGACTTCGAGCATCATATTGATTTGTTCTTGCCACCAACCATCAGCAAATCGAGGATCGCTTAATTCAGCATTAAGCGCTTCAATGTCTTTCTTAGAAAGATCATCACTGGGCAAATCGTAGGCAAGAATATCATCCGCAGTAATTCCGAGGTAAGTCGAGGTTGGGGTCGCTAAATATTCTGAAATATGGGCTGTTTTAATCGCACCATAGGCAATTGAAGCAAAGATTCGGAACGACCACGGGTCTCCGTCGAGGAACACAACAACAGGCAAATCCCATTCTTCACTCATACGCTTCATGATTCGGCGCGTTGAACGAGCGGGTTGGCCTTTGAGATGCAATAATGCACACTTGAAGTCCTCATCAAAACCATTCTCGACGAGGCGGTCAAACATACCTCCAGTTTCGATTGCCATGATGAAGTTAATGTCATGTTCTAAGAATTCGATTTTCTCAGCTTCAACATTGTATGGAACACCATAGCCACTGTCGCCAACATCATCTCGAGCGTTGATACGCATCCATTCACCGCGTCGGTTTCGTTCACGAAGTGTTAGGTTTCCTATCATTCGAGCACCATCTTCTTCAGGACGTAGTTTGAAGTCTTCTCGGAGACAACGTGTGACAATCTCCAGGTCTTCTGCGAGATTGTTGCTCTCGTTTTGGGATTGGAATTTTCCTAGTCCCCAGCCCTCGGATATGTAATACATTTCACGAAGGGTGGATGATTTCCCATCATCGATCATGCTTTCTATGAATTCAATAACATGCAGCGCTCTGAGCAACTGTTTTGCAGAGCCGAGGCTCGTAGCATCACGAATTGTCTGTTTTCGCCCGTACTTGTAAACGCCAAGTTTGGCATCGAATCCAATGTTGTTTTTTGTACGAACGGGTAACGTCATCGTAGGGGGCTCCCCTTTGACGATTCGATCGTACATTTCACGAACAACATCATGGAGAGCCGTCTTTGTTTCCTCAATGGATTTTCGATCAGCCATCAGTAATCACCTCCGAACAACGTTGTTTGCATCGTCTCACCAGGGGAGGCACTCGTTTCAGATTCATCCACGCCGTCATCGTCTGAACTTTCATCCTCATCCAATTGGTTATCGTCTTCAGGGAGCGGGGCATTAAGTGCTTCTTCTTGTCTTCGAATCTCCTCCAGCAATTTTTCATCCATTTTTGTTGCACCGATGACTTCTTGAGAGCCTCGATAAAAGACGTCGGTTTCATTCCAATCGCCTTTCTCTAAGTTTGCAAGGCTGTATGAAATGACCGTTTGTACTCCAGGTTGCAACGTTTCAAGTTTCCAAGCCCAAACGCCCATTGCTTCTTTTCTTCCACCCAGATTGTTGTTCACCATACTCGCACCCTGACGTTCAGGCCAATTGACAAGCATGGTGTACGATCTTGCGCGAGAGGTGTAATTGTAGAGCGTGATGTGGACATCGGTTTGTTTGGTCGCTTTATTCCATGTTGTTGTTGTCTCTGCTATTACCGCAGACATGATTTTGGTGATTGAAGCAGCTAAGTCTGGAACCGGGAGTTCAAGCAAAGAAGCAGACTTCTCCGCAATAGCTGGAATGATGTCATTGATAAGTTCAAATTTCTCTTTTGTCTTCCCCATTTTTTTCTGCTTTTCCAAATGCTTCCTAAGCCCTCGTCCCATTTCCAGCATCGCTTTGCGCGCCTCTTCCATCACTGTTTCATTATCAGAAAGCGCTTCCTTTGCCTCGGATGTAAATTGTACGTTGGTGCTTGCGAGATGGACAAGAATTGCTGCGGGGCCTTTGGGGACGCCCCGACCACCCGCTTGATCCAAACCATATTGTCGCCAATCCACGCTTTCAATCGCTTTGGTCAACAAGCAACCACCTTGCTGATACATAAGAGGGACGCGATTTGCAAACCGAAGTATTTCCACTGGCTTATCTGCCGTCATCCCCTCACCAAAAATCAAGCCAACCTCCACTTGGAATGGATTGCCTTGAGCAACGCTTGGCGCCCGAGTCATGGTGGTGACGAATTTTGAATCGATGGTTTTTGAAAGACCCTTTTTTATCAGCAATTCCTCGATAGGAGAAAGGCACGAGGTGGGCGGGTTGAGTAGTTTGACCGATTTGCCTTTGAGTTGACGTTCCCCTTGAAACGCTTCAAGCAGTGCCCGAACTTGTTGTGCAGACAAAGACTTCGGTTTGAGTTTCTCTTCAAGTTCAGAAACCTCACACAGTTCTTTGGCTGCACGCTGAGAGACACCAGAAAACGTACGTCGGAGGAAGGTTGTCATTCTCGATTCAGTGGATTCGGAGCAAAGACGCTGAAGTTGGCCTAATTCGATTCCTTTTGGATGTGGCTTGATGGCTTCAACCCGCCCAGGCAGACGCTCCGTCACGCGCTGCCAGTGATGTTTTTCCCCATCGGGATCGATGAACATAATATCTGCATGAGGATTAACGATACTTGTCATTCGGAGGTATTGCCAAACAGATTGACGCCCGCGCTGATATTTCGCCTTCATCGTCGTTCTAATTCGGAGCCCGTGGACTTTCTCTCCCCAATCTATGCGGTCTTGATTTGATTTAATGGCCTTATTTTTTCTTGTATCGAGGCCGATATCAACCGAAACCGCTGTTGCCTCTTTTGCAATTTTTGATTCTACATGGGTTGGGTCGCCAGTTGTCAATTGTGAATACATGACCACACCGGTTATTCCGATACCTTGTTGCCCCCTAGACTGCCGAATAGCGTGGAACCGAGAACCAAACAACAACTGGCCGAACACCTTTGCGATACTCGCTCGTGGAATTCCTGGGCCGTTGTCTTCAATTTCCACCTGAAGGATGTCCTTTTTGTTGTCGATTTTTGATATCTTAACGATAATATCAGGCAAAATTCGTGCCTCTTCACATGCGTCTAAGGCGTTATCAACCGCTTCTTTTACTGCAGTAATGAGAGCTCTGTTGAGGGTATCAAATCCAAGAAAGTGTTTGTTCTTCTCAAAAAATTCTGAAATTGCAACCTGCTTTTGGTTTGCTGCCATTTTTTCCGCAATGCTCACATCGACACATCCACCTCTGGTCCTCCTCCGTCCATGACTTTGGGCCAGCAGGTAACAGCAGTCCATTGGCGAGGCTACTTGATATTTCGGCCCGTTGCGGACGTAAACGATGCAATATTGTTTCAAATTGCAGAAGCCTTAGCGTCATCAGTTTCCAATCGCTTCNGCTTTCCANGGCCGAATAATTCCTGAGAAAGCACTCATTGCAACGGTCAGTGGACTAGCGAGATACAANTTTCCAGGACCCGATCGACCTTGGAAATTTCTGTTAATTGCAGATACAGTAACTTGTTCNGAATTCATTGAAACCCCTGGGCCTGCTCCGATGCAGGCACCGCATCCGGGATCGATGAGCTTCACACCAACATCAAGGAAAAGCTGGTGCCAGCCTTTGGAAACAGCCATGTCTTTGACAATTCCAGAACCGTATTGGATGTAGAATTCAACACCCTCTTTGACCGACAAACCCTGCTCTTTCGCAGCTTGACAAACCAGTGCATAATAGGCCATATCATCGGCTTTACCAGCCGTACAAGAGCCTCCGTATGCAATATCGATTGAAACGTCGCCAATATCATCGATGTAAGCACCGTTCGTGGGGTCACTGGGAACGCCCTCGTCAGGATTGCCCGGGTGTGCAACCATTGGACGAATGGATGAGAGGTCAATTTGATGGATTCCTCCATCGTAATGTGCTCCCTTGTCCGGTAGAATTGCTCGGCTACGTTGTTCATCCATGTCAAGGTGAGGCATCTGTTTTTCCATCCAATCGTACAACACATCATCTGCTTCACAAATTCCAGTTCTTGCCGAGCATTCTGTTGCCATGTTGCAAAGTGTTGCGCGCTCATCCGCAGACAGAGATTTCAGCCCAGGTCCGCCAAATTCCATTGAACGATTGAGCGTTAATTCTTTTCTCGCATGATCTGCAAGGATGTACAAAATAACGTCTTTGGCAGTACAACCTTCGCTGAGAGTTCCAGTGAGTTCGAAACGAATCGACTCTGGAACCTTTACAAATGTAAATCCAGCAGAAACCAGATTGGCGTACTCTGTCGCCCCAACACCCCAAGTCAAGGCATTCGATGCACCGCCCATGCACGTATGGGAATCAGTGGCTTGAATAAAATCCGATATTTCGATAAATTCCTCACGAGCGACTTGGTGGCAAATCCCTGGGGAAATGCCGTCCACAGCCGAGTAATCTCGAACCCCAGTGTGGGCTTGAAATGCATTTTGTAGATGCCGCAATGTTTCGACCTTATCCATAAACGGCACGAACTTTGGATTGTGATGTGCATAGAGAAGGTGATCTTCAAAGACGCCGAATTTCTTCGGGTTGGTCAATTTGTAGTCCTCTCCGTATGTTTCTTGAAGAAAGGTGTGGACCTGAGCAGTTGTGAACTCATGTGAATATCCTCCCTGAACTTGTGCGATAACGGGGTCATCAGGTTTGACACAGACGCCATCTGGCTGTCCAACAAGATTTCGAGCGATTATTTTCTCAGCCATCGTCATCGGGCGTTGTTCCATAGGCAACTCAGGGAGTTTAATGTCGCCAGCTTTCAATCGCTTTGAGAATTCAAACAATCCCCCTGATTCGAGAATAAGGGCTGTTACTTCATCGTATTGCGAGGTAAATTCATCCAGTTCCAAGGTTTCCCCATTCTGCAAGCGTTTGAGCATTTCATGGTCACCCATTAATTGACCAAGATTGATGTTGTTGCGTTCATGGATTGGAGCAAATGATGCTGCAATGACAATTCGGATACCAGCCCAGCGCTCACACTGCGCAGCAGTTTCTCGACTTGATCCGGTGCCCTTTCGTTGACCTGAAACAATCACTTCAAAATTACCGTCGATGAGGGCATTCTCACTGAAGACACGAAGGCCGTTATGCAACAATCCAGCGTATGCATTTTTAGCGATCATTGCGGGCTCATGATCGAAACAAACCCACGCAGGCGTCATTACATCGGTATTGATGTCGTCTAAGAGGTCCTCAACCTCCAAATCTTCCATTCTCAAGTCAAGACCTTCGTACAATTGTTGTCGTATCAAATCAAGGTCTTTCGTGAGGAACAAAATGCGCTTACCGGGTGTCAGCGAAACTGAATTCGGCCCCCCTTGCATCCGCAACCCCATTCTACTCAGGGGCCCTTGTGGTTTAACCAATTCGCTACCGACGCCTCATTGTCCAAAGGACCATATTGGAATAAGGTTTAAAAACACCTTGCCAATCGTTGAAATATCTATTTCTCAATGTTCTTGAGGTGATATGTTATGGATGATCAGCAAGTTGAAGATATTGTAAAATGCCCTGAATGTGGTGGACGAAGCCTAACGCGAGACGAAACCCGAGGAGAAGTCACATGTGATGATTGTGGACTTGTGTTGGAAGACAACGTTATCGATCAAGGTGCCGAATGGCGTGTGTTCTCACCAGAACAAGGCGATCAGAGGGCGCGAACCGGGGCACCTATGACCGTTATGCTTCATGACAAAGGGCTGTCAACCGATATTGACTGGCAGAACAAGGATTATTCTGGAAAAACCATCAATTCACGCTATCGATCACAATTTTATCGAATGCGGAAGTGGCAAAAACGAAGCCGGGTAAGCAACGCAACCGAACGCAATCTTGCAATGGCTCTTGCTGAACTCGATCGAATGGCAAGCCGTCTTGAACTCCCTAAGACCGTCCGAGAAGCTGCAGCTGTGAATTACAAAAAAGCAGTCGACAAGCGACTTATTCGCGGCCGGTCGATTGAAGGCGTTGCGGCAGCATCGCTCTATGCTGCATGTCGTCAGTGCGGCGTACCTCGAACACTTGATGAAATCGGACAAGCCTCAAGGACTGGGCGAAAAGAAATCGGGAGAACTTACCGTTTCATGGTTCGAGAATTGAAAATGAAAATCATGCCAACCGGGCCAGAGGACTACATTTCTCGTTTCTGTTCCGGTCTCGGATTGGATTCAGAAGTCGAAGCAAAAGCATACGAATTAATCAAAGCAGCACAAGAAAAGGAACTCACCAGCGGGCGTGGGCCAACTGGAATTGCGGCATCAATCATTTACATCGCGTCAGTCCTCTGTGGAAAACGCCGAACGCAACGTGAAGTCGCAGAAGTCGCTGGTGTAACCGAAGTTACGATTCGTAATCGTTACAAGGAATTGATTCAAAACCTCAACATTGAACTGGATATTTGAGGAATTGAGGGTTCTTCATGAGTAAGAGCCGGGATGCTATCGCGAAAGCAACCTTCGAACTTGTGGCTGTTGAATTGGTTCAGGCACTGGAAGTAGGGACCAAGGTCTGGCCTCTTCCACACCCTCCGCTGACCGACCCAGAGTTCCCTGTTCGAACGCCTGAGCGTGATCAAGAACTGATTGCAAAAGGGTTGTCAATGCTTCATTCCGATGTGGGGATGTTCGATCGCCACTTGTCTTCCATCGTTGATTTCATCGTACCTCACCGCATGAATTTGGTCGACGATGCGTTTGAAGTCCATCAAAAATGGCTGGAGCGCCGTACAGGCGATGTCGCCAAGCGCCTGCTGTTCTGTATAGCGACAGATTGGCTTGCACAAGCCTTTGACCCCGATGCGCCGAATACGGATCGCTGGTGGCTGGCGATTGCGTTAATCAATGGACTTTCAGTAGAACCCTATGGCCAGCCCGTGCATCAAGGGTATCATCTCGTAGAGTCAATTGCTTTGGCTCAACGGCCAGGAACCTGGCACACAGAGCCAGCGGATGGGCCTCAGAATATGGGTTGGAACCCAAATGCAGTGATTCCTCGGACCACTACTGCGATTGCTCACGAATCCGGTACAGAAGCAGCGATGTGGTTGTTCAACTGCTTGGAAAACGACACTCTGGAACGACGATTGTTGTTGATGGAATGGGTAAAACTTCTTTTCGAGCGTTCGTTTTTAATCGAGCCGCTTGAACTTGTTGCTGTTTTGAAACGACTTTCCCAAGATGACAACGAAGACGTTGCCGTGAAAGTTATACCGTGTCTTCCCCGTCTTTTTGAATACAATCAAACCCAAGGCCTTGAAATCACAGAAATTCTGCACGCTCGGGAGGAATTAAGCGTTCGTCGTGGAATGGCCGATGCACTTCCAGCGATTTTCCGTCATACGGGCTGGCACGCAGTGCCCTTTTTGGAGTCAATGCTGAAGGATGATGATGAAAGTGTACTCGCTGCAGCATCCGCTTCGGTTGGCCACCTGAAATCTCTTGATGAGGATCTCTGGGTGAAACATCTGGCTTCACTCATGAGGCATGACGTTCCTATTGTTCGGAGGAACATTGTGCTCAATTTACGTGATTACGTTGAGGCATTCCCCGAGGATTCCCTGCAAATCATTCCCGCACTGTGGAACGATGGAGACGAAGTGGTTCAAGCCCGCCTTCGTGAGTTGTTGATGCGTATGGACGAAATCCATCCAGACCAATTTTCCAAACACCTTCCCTTATTGAAACCCGAACGCCTTGAGGCACTATGGATGACGATGGATGCCAGAAGAGCTGAAAGAAGCCAATTGTGGAAGGATTGGCTATCGGGACAGGGGCCCCTTCCCAACCCGGTCGAGTTCATCAAGGAAATTCACCGCAGCAGTGGAACAGTACCTGAGCAACTCCCAAATCTTGAAGATGCCTTGAATACGTTGGACAGTTCCGGGGATGGCGACCAATGACTTGTTTTGTCAAAAATGCGACACGCTGATAATGGATGCAGCCTTGTTAAGGAGCATGAGGGGTCAAACGATAGGTATCGTCTTTCTCCTTCTGTTGGCAATGCCTCTGCAAAACATAGCAGCACAAGAAGACGATTCAACGCTTGAAGCGCGAGAAGCTCAGGCTGAATTTTTACCCGATATGGAGACAACAGTTCTGCGATGGCGCAACATTGCAACCTCAGACGTATTGTTACTCGATCAATTAAAAATGGCAACCTACGAAGTTCACCGTTCCGAAAGCGGGCGTTTCTATTCAAATTCAATTACCCCTGAAACCATCATTGCGGAGGATATACCTGCATGCTACATGAATGATTTGAATGAGGTTTGTTCGGGGAAGTACCATTCGCTGTATTATGAACCTGAGCCTGGGACGCAAAGCAGCGTATCTTACGCCGTTGTAACGGTTCTTCGAGATGGAACCCGAACCGAAGCTGTGACCATCGGGATGTCCCAAACACCGATGGGACATTTGGAAATTGTAGCTGAATCGGTAGCACCTGAACAATTTACAGCATCATACGATGTCGTCAATCAGTCAACGGTGTTTTCTTGGCGACCTTCTTGTCCAGGAACGAACTTCTTCCATGCCCTTTACGAACACAGTGTTCCAGCAACAAAATCAACATGGGATAGCATGGACGTAACTCTGGTGACGAATTTCATCCCTGCCAGCGCCTCAACTTACAGTATTGACTGGACAAATCAATCGATTGACAGATCGGTGTATTACACGCTCACCTGTTTTTATCCACCGTATTGCGAGGGAGATGTGTGTTATCAAGCAAGGGAAGACACCCGACTTCATAGTGGAAACACGCTTGCAATATCCTTGCAGGAAGACAATCAAGCACCTCGCTATGGAGGTTCATTATCTGCACAATTCAATCCTGATGAGGATCAAACGGTGCTGCAATGGAGTGAAGTTACCCAACCAGACATTTCGAAAATTCGGGTTTATCACGCACCCAAACCGATTGTCTCATTGGAACAGAGTGGAATACAAGTCCTTGCAGAATTGGAGCCAACAAGCGTTGAATTCATTCACCATCTTCCTTCGGACTGGATGCTAACCTCATACTATGCAATCGGTCTAATCGATACCAATGGCAACATCCAAGTCGATCAATTTGATGTTTCAGGAAAAGTAGGTCCGATTATCGAGCGTAATTTACCCATATCGATTGCATCGTTTGCAATTCAGCAACAAAATTCCACATTGCATTTCCAATGGGAACTCGATCCTCAATTTTTGGGCGGAGAGGCGGTATTGTGGACCTCTTCATCACCGAATCCTGACATGACGCCTTCCTGGGAACCGATAACGCGCCTTAATCCGAACATGCTTGAGCATCACATAACATTCTACACACTTGAACAAGGGTGGTATGCATTAACGCTTGAAGGCACATGGGGGTCTTCGCCAAGCACACATACCGACGACCGGATTTATCTAGGAAGTAACGCTGTTTTGTTTACGCCTTCAAGTGAAGAAGCTGTTTCTGAAGCGACGGACGATTCAAAGTCCACTGAAGTATTTGACATACCAGACTTTGAGTTGATGCTCGACGATCAAAATCTCACATTATCGAACGGAGATTGGGTCACCCTTGAATCAACAACAAATGGAAGTTTCACACTGCAGTTTACGCACTCTCAAGAAAACTCGACGATTCGATGGACGGATGCATTAAATTCCAATCCATTCTGGTCTTCTGCCTCAAAAGTGGGAAATGAATTTTCTCTTACTGTAGAAGAGCCGACCAATCTTATTCATATTGAATCAACGAATGTAAATGATGAGATTCATATTGTCCGTATTGGTATCGACTGGCCCGATGAGCAAACCAACGAGCAGCAAACGCCCGACACCATCGAACCAGTGGACGAAAAACACGTTGCAGTTGATGACTCTGTATCGTTTCCACTCGTTGCAGTAATCGCAATAATCAGTGGCTATATTTTGATTATTTTTACTCGAAAGTCTGGACAATTGGAGCACGCTTTTTTTGAGGAGGAGTGACTTATTCCTCTTCACGAAGCGGCCCGCGTGTGATCAGAAAAGCGTAGAATCCCGTATAGGTGACAAGTAAACCAATAAGCATGAGAATGATTCCAGAAGGCTCTGGTAGATGTTCCCGCATAGGTGTGTTTCCAGAAAGCCAAGATAAAGCAAGGATGATGAAACCAATTCCGGCAACCTTCGCCCAAGTCGTTTGTGGTTGCTTCCATTTTTTGATTGTGGGCACAACACCAAATTCAGCAAATGTAAATTCGAACCAACTGAGATAGAGTAGACACAATCCAGTGAGGCCAAAAACACCTTTGGTGAACGAGACATCATCCCACGGCCCAGGGGGAAGGAAATCCAAAAAGGCGAATGAAAAAAAGATGAGTCCAGTCGCCAGCAAAACCTCCTTTCGCTTCGACTGCATTGAACCATCGAAGAGGAGTACGCTTGATAGCCTGTCGCTTACGAGGACCTTCATGGGCAGAGTTCGTGATGCGGTCATCGTTGCTGCAGGATTGGGTACGCGCATGCTGCCGACCAGCGCCTACATCCCAAAGGAGCTGTTACCGCTTGTTGATGTTCCAGTGTTGCATCATCTCATATTTGAAGCGAAAGAAGCAGGCTGTGATCGCATTCATATCATCACTTCTCCAAGCAAAGATTTTACAACGCTTCAAAACGATCTTGCATCGGTTTATTCAATGTACGAGGATGGGGATGAACTTCTAAATCCTCTCGGAGGGACAGAGGTATTTTTCCATACACAGCATCAACAAAAAGGACTTGGCCATGCAATTATGATGGCAAAGGATGCGATACAAGGGCCGTTCCTTGTTCTCTTAGGAGATAACATTCTGACGTCAAATCATTCTACTTTATCAGAGTTCAAAGCCTCAGATGTATCCAAACAACTTGTGGAATTGTACAAGTTGCATGGTCACCCCTGTGCTTCGGTGTACAATGTCGGAATTGAGCGAGTGGCCAATTATGGTATCGTTTCATTGAATGAGGGTGAAATCGTTGCCCTCGTTGAGAAACCCAATGAAGAAACAGCACCCTCAACCTTTGCATTGTGTGGACGCTACATCTATGGAGAGGATACGTTTGAACTCTTGGAGCAATATTCAGTGGAAGAATTCGGAGAAATGCAATCCATTGAATTGCTGCATCATTGGATGCGTCAAGGAAAACTTCGAGCCCACATTCTGCCAAGCTCAGTAGCATGGTACGATTCAGGTTTGCCGTTGGAGTGGCTCAAATCGCAGGTCGATCATGCATTGCGAAGACCTGAATATGCTGAACAATTCAAACAGTGGCTTGATGAACGAATGAATTAATCCACTCCAGGTTTCCAAAACGAAAGAGGGAGAGGGCGCTCGCGTTTCATCGCTCTTTTTGCAAGATGGTCGGCTCGCTCATTCCAACGATGACCCCGATGAGCTCGCACATGATCCCAGGAAAGCGTTCGACGCGATGCGACCTCATTCCAAACCGACTGGACACGCGCAGCAAGCTCTCTATTCGCTTTTGCTCGCCATGCACCGGTAGCGATATTGCCTGCGTATTGACTGTCAAGGCGAATACGAACTGGGTCCATTTCCTCTTCGGTCAACAACCAGCGGAGAGCTGCGAAAAGTCCCGACAGCTCTGCCGTATTGTTTGAGCCAACCTCTGCTCCGATAAATTCCTCATCGTCTGAAGAAGTCTTGACAGGCCCAGATAGTTCTGTTATGATTTCACCGCTTCCTCGACCCAGTCCAGAATCACCTTGAACGACGACAACACCCCAGCCAGCAGAGGTTGAAGCATCCACATTCTGATTGCCATCACATGAACCATCAACGTACAATGTGAGTCGAGTAGGTTCAGTCAATCTTTCACTCGCCCAACATGCTTCGATAAGCATCTGCAGACATAAGAGTCGAAACATCATCAGGGTTGCTGAGTTTCATTTTGACAATCCACCCTTCTCCATAAGGACTGGAGTTCATGAGTTCAGGAGTGTCTTCAAGATCCATATTGACCTCGACAATTTCTCCGGCCAGAGGAGCGAAAATTGGCGATGCAGACTTAACCGACTCAACAATAGCAAACTCACCCATGTCATCGAGCATCTCTCCACCTTCAGGTAGTTCGATGTAAACAATATCCGTTAGTGCATCTTGTGCATGGTCCGTGATGCCGATGGTTGCGATATCACCATCCATTCGAATCCATTCGTGTTCTTTTGTGTAAAACAATTCTGTAGGTATTTCACTCACGCTCTCACCACCTATAGGCAAGCGGAGCAAGGGTATGAATCAACCGCTTCAAGCACATCTCATTCTGCCTCGTGAATTTCGGTCTGTAAGACGTGCTGTTCAAGCGATGCCCAAGCCTTGCCCACGTTCTTTTCACGTTCGTTCTGATCAACATCGTTTTTCACGCGACGGGTCATCTCTTCATCGGATTCGTCAGGGAATTGTCGACCTAAAGTGGTGCGCATAAATCCGATTCCAATTAGCAACAAGCCAATGAGAGGGAACATCCAACCAAGTTGTAAATCCATAGAATAACGTCCAGAATCTAGGCCAATAGCGAAAACAAGCATCAGACACATTCCAGTCCCGATGAGAATTTTTCTCGCCCTATCAGCAGGAGTCATCAAAAGTGCCTGCATGATGTGCGGTATCAAACCACCGTTATCAGTACGTTTCTCGCATCAGTTTGTGAATCTTGTAAGGCAAAAGCGCCCGGTTAACTGGGGTGACTTCCAAAATTCGCCCATCATCGCGTCGACGTATGTCTTGCAACAAGGGATGGCGACTTTTCTTGTGGAGGGTCAAAAGCGTCGGCTTGTCGATTTCAAGTGCGTTTCTGACAGCATTGACAAAAGCTTCGGATTCAACTGCAAATTTCCCGATTTCATCAATAACGATTACCTCGCAATTCTCGATTGCATGTTCAATTGCTGGAATTGCAACACGTTCCAATTCGGCTGTGTTGAGCCCATAACCAAGAACTCGCAGTCGCGAATCGATACTTTTGTGAGCGATCTCACCTTCCTCTCCTGTAACAAGGTTACGAACTTTATATCCCAACCGTTCCCCGTTTTCAAGAATCGGTTCCGTGCAAATACCGCCAATAATTTCTGTATCTCCCAAATTTCGTGCAGACAATTCACGGACGCGCTCTTCTTTGAGCATTGAGAGGACTTTTTCCATGACGGCAGATTTCCCGCTTCGGGGCAGTCCCGTGATGCCAATTTTTGGATGAATGCCCATTTCCTGAATCCTCCAATTGACAAATACTGTGTTTAACTATCACGGGTTTGAATATAAAATATCGTATTCAATGTATTGTGATGAAGCCATTCTTGAATCAGTTGATGGCCTCTTCAACCGTCGTTTCAACCCCGAGTTGAAGCGGAAGCATTTCGAGTTCGTAATTGTTGACGTTGTTGTTGGCAGACCATGCCTTTGCCCAATCGTCCAAATCTCGTGCGTTGAGCTGCTTACACATCCATTCCAGCGCTTTTTGGAGATCGCCTTTTGTCGTTGTAAGGCGATTTAGAATCGCTTGGTTCATCTCAATATGGTTCACGCTGTTACCAAGAATGCAACCTTTGGGTATGACTGCCCAACGAAGCCTTCGCTCTTGGTGTGCGTTGACAATTGCTTGGCATGCTAGACGAGGCCCGTATGTTTGGACTTCGGTTTTTCCAGACCACATTGCCAATTGACGTTCACTGGCACGGGAGGGGATGTCTTTCCTGAATGCGGGATGGCGGATGTAGACATTGCCTGCCTCGTCTTCCGTGAAATGAACTCCACGTATGAACGGACGCGATGATTTTGTTTTGTCCCAACTTGATATGTTGCTTGAATGGGCAGTTTGATCGATTTCACCAACTCGGACTTTCACCGTCTGTTCTTGGGTTGCGAGCCAGTGTTCTCGATCGCCAAGCCTTGGTAGTTGGGACATGTTATCAAGAATCTTGAGGATGTTTTTGCGTTCAATCTGATCTCGTGGAAGCCTCGGAACAGCCCAAGTGTTCCGTGCCCATTGGACCCATTGATCTCGATTAAGGGTAAACGATGGCACTCTGGACGAAAGCCCGTTACCGACACGTCGCAAATCGGATCTTGTAACTGGACCTATGATATTGAGAGACGCGGTACCATTCGGGGTTGATGAAATTCCAAGAATAGCAACACCTTGAGTCATTCCAGGGAACAAGAGGTTGGCTTCTTCGATCGCCCAAACTTCGTTCCAAGTGTGCTTTTCGACGAGCAACTTGCGCAGCGGGTGAGAGGATTGTTCACGAAGGAGGCTATCTGGAGCGACAATGCGCATCTTCCCTTCAGTTGAGAGGACTTGCATTCCTCGCTCAATGAACAATCGATACAAGTTCACATTTCCACGCATGGTTGAGAATCGAGGGCCGTCCTCATTTGCAATACTGCGGAGTTTTTCACTCAAATCTTTGCGTCGTTGCGATCCGTCTTCCATACCGCGAAATCGATCTTTGATTCGCAACCACGGCGGGTTGGAAATGATTAGGCGCGGGTCCTCCATCCACGGCCAATCCTCTTGTAATGTATCGCAGCACACAACGTTTTGTTCGAGAATCTCTTCAGCGAGTGTTCGGGATAATTTTCCTTCCTCGTCACCAGACAATGCAACGAGGTTGAGACGAATCGATTCAAGCAACAAGCGCTTTCGGGTTGACTGAACGACAAGTTCATCCACATCAACTAGCTGAAAACCACGAAACAATCGCTCCGTATCTTCCTTACGTAATTCGGAACTTTGACCCTCAAACAACTCGCTGTGTTTTCGTAACATGCGAGCATGGAAAATACCTCCGCCACATGACATATCGGAGAATGGGAGAGGAATGCCGCTGCTGGTTCGTTGGTTGTTTTTTACAGCCCTCAACGCATCCTCATCAAGGGTAACTTCATCTTCGCTTGGTGGAAAATTGAGTTGCTTGATGTGTTTATGAAATCCAGGAGGAAGGTCTGCAAGATGCATGTTTGTTGTTTGCTTCTTGACTTTTGGTTGGATGGTCGTCTCAAGCATTTCGGATGAAATAATAGAATCTGCCAGACGAGGTGGAGTAGGGTGCGCTCCGCGCGGTGAGCGACCGTCGGATTCCGCATCGTGCCGTGCAAGCAGATGGTCGAGAACATGACCTGGGTCGGTCAAAAGGTTTGCAGGCAGTGTAGGCCACTCATCAGGTAAAAGAGCAGCAATTGGTTGATGGGTTCGAAGAGAGTTTTCCCAAGCATCAAGCCACATTTCGATTTGTGTTTGTCTGTTGTCTAAGCATCGATCTAATCTTGCATACCAGCCGCTAACCCCGTTTTGCATAGTCCGCCCCAACCAGTGGGTATTCAATCATGGTTTGAATGTGCCTGTTGAAAT
>PBSP01000010.1 GCA_002726845.1 Methanobacteriota archaeon
TCACGTCAACAATTGGAGCAACTCAAACTCCGCTTACAGCTCGCTCCACAAAAAGGAGTTTCACAAGCGGTTCGCCACCTTGAACGTCTTGGCAATGACCTCCATCAGAGAACAAACGCTGTGCTTCAAAGTCACAAACAGCAATTGGCTGTGCTTGCAAGTGCATTGCAACTGTCTCATCCAAAGCGCGTCCTTGAACGCGGTTATTTGATGGGGGTTGATGACGACGGCAAGGTCATTTCCAGTGTCTCTGAATTGAACGAGGGACAAAGCGTATCGCTCCAGTTTGCAGATGGTGAAGCGCATGCAAACATCGAGAACATAAAACAAAATGAGGAATGAAACATGACTGAAGAAACCTACACCGATGCATTACGACGCTTGGAAGCAATTGTTGCCGAATTGGAACGAGGGGGGATGGATTTGGAAACTACCCTTAACCGATTTGAAGAGGGTTCAAAATTACTTGAACGGTGTCAAGCTGAATTGAAAGAAGCAGAAGGACGCCTTGAAAATTTACGCCTTCCCGATGCTGAAGCTGCAGTTGAGCGTGCGAATCAGGATTGAGAATCTTCGTACAACTACAAGCTTATCCGGTTGTCAAATCGTTCGTTGATGCTTGACGCCACTGGAGATAGAAATACGCAGGAAGAGTCCAACCAATTATGCAAGCAAGCCAAGTTGCAACAGAACCAATTGCGGGTCCGAGCAGTGGAAACAGGACGATGGCTAAAATTGCGAATACGCCAACACTTGCCCCGCCTAACATCATAGGACCTGCAGCGCCTTGCGGGACGTCTCGTCCTTGCGCAAGCCACAATGCAATCATCGATGTCAAAAAGATTGCAGGGAAGGTGCTGATCAATCCTGAAATGAATGGATAGGACAAGCCAGCAAACCACACTGCAATTCCTATGGCAAGTGAAGCAGCAAAACCTCGTAGTGCAAGGACAAACGGGCGTACCGGTTGACTACCTTTGGGTGCCGGACGAGATGTCCACGTCGTCCAAACGCCAAGAACAATCAACAACACCAACACGCTTAATCCATAACCGATTGGATGAAGTCCAAAGGACTGAACCTGACTCGAAACAAAGAGGCTCACGCCTCCCATCACTGCCCAGGCAGTAAGTGATAGCATCGTCGTCCCAAACAACGACAATCCATACCGTTGCGGAGCGTGCATCCAAATCAGTAGAAAAACGGCGTTCACCATCATCCCGAGAGGTACAATCGACATCGATTGAGCAAACTCCGATTGATTGGAAAGACTGTACATTCCATATGCTGCGGGCACAATTGTGGTTGGTATCGTTGCGAGGACACCCCCTGTGCGGCCTCCATATCGTTCGATGGCTACGGTCACCAATATTGCAACCACTCCCGCAAACAACGCAGAAAGAAGAATCGACGAGATCAACATGCTCATTCAAACGGATCGATGTGAACGATTTGTTCGATGTCGATGCGCGAGTACCCACGTTCTCGAGCATTGTCTGCTGCTTTGATGAGCATACGACGAATCCACCCAAATGCCATCAGAGCGCTTAATC
Organism: Methanobacteriota archaeon; assembly: GCA_002726845.1. Lineage (GTDB taxonomy): Archaea > Thermoplasmatota > Poseidoniia > Poseidoniales > Poseidoniaceae > MGIIa-L2. The sequence goes on from PBSP01000010.1 coordinate 1,554, forward strand.
TGTTGACAGAATCGATAAAAAACATCGGGTCACGGCCAAGGTTCGCATGTTGACGAATATCGGATTCAAGTTCTGAGACCATGTCCCCATAGGTAAGCAACAAATCCTCTGCTGCTTCATCCGTAATCGCCATTTTTGCATGCGTTCTTGACATTGATTTGACATGAGTCACCGTAATTATTCCTCCACCTTGGACCTCAACACCTGCTTCTTCATCATGCTCTGCTTGCTCTTCGTCCGATGTTGAAGACCCTTTTCCAATCGATGTTAGGGCAATTTGAAGATGTCGTGGCTTAATTGTTGAAACGCGGTCTCGACTCGCAGCTTCTTCGCAATGACGTATCAACCGAGCAAGAAATTTTTCAAGATGTTCAATTCCTCCTTGAACCGCAGCTGAACCTACCGATTCAACGTGCTCGATTCGGTCGATCATCAATTCTCGAGTTCGATTGTAATTCAATCGCGTTCGCTGCGCATCGTCAAGCGTTTTTCGTTCCGCATCGTTCTCCAAGGTTGCTGCTTCCATCATCGGCACGAGTCGGTCCAGTTCCTCACACACCAACGTCACAAGATCTTGCTTTACTGCACCAGATATTCGCATTGACGTGTACGTGGATGCCACGGATCCAATGTGACTTGAAGCGTAAGGCTTTGCGGGCATAGGACACGCTCACATTCCACCTCTTTGAACGCACCGAGGTGTTTTGTTCCTACCATTCTGTAAGCCACGGCCAGGCGCCGTCGGATGTCACAGGGCGCAAACCATCCTCTTCACGAATCCACGTGTCTTCCGACCCAATGCTTCCTTCTTCATAGACCAATTTAGGTTCAATTGCCATTGTTCCACCGAGAGGCAAGGGGTGGTCAAATCCAGCCGCAACAACTGGAGATTCATCGAGCTGCAATCCAACAGAGTGACCGAGAAATTTCGATTGGTTTGGTTGCTTGCCCATTAGATGTTCTTCGTAGCCCATTTCATGGGCAAGACTTTGCCCTTTTTCCCATGCTTCACTGCACAGACCGCCACGATCAAGCACATCAACAACCCGTTCCTTGACGGTGAGCATGTCTTCAAGCCGTTGATGCCATTGCTTTGATAATGAACCGAGTGAAAACATTCGCGTCATATCGACGACATAACCTCGGTGAACATGAACGAGGTCTACAAGAACGGGTTCGTTTGGCTTGATTTTCTTAAATCCAGAACCCATCCCTGCCAGTGGATGTGGTCCTACTCCTCCCACTGCAGAGTCAAAGAACGAGGGCACACCTCCTGCACGACCGGATACAATTACAGCACGATTGCATTGCAAAGGAAATCGACGCATCTGAACCTGTCCTCCAAAACCTTCGCTTCGACTAATGGCCTCCGCAGCAGCAACAAGTTCGAGTTCGGATACTCCATCCCTACCAAGCCGAGATACAGCGTCAAACATTCGGTATTGCACTTCAGCAGCGTAAGCCATCTGTTCTTTTTCCCATGGGGATTTTATTTCTCTTAATCCGTGAACAATGCCAGTAATATCCTTGCATTCTCCAAGCGATGAAAGAGCTGAAGCGAATCGCTTTGCAAAAGAGAAAGGTAAGGATTGATGTTGCAATCCTGGCGCAGCAGAGACGCCTCGTGCACGCAACACATCCGCCAAGTGACGAAGACGGGGGAAAGGTTTGACCTCAAACGGCGCATCGTCACCTCCTGCCTCGTATTGTGCCCGTTCAAGTGAACGTCGAACGAAAAACACAGGGCCGTCTCCTTCCAAACCCTCTGCGGGAACGAACAACGAACCGTCTTGTCGCCCTCCAGCAAAATAGTACAAATCGATGGGATGTTGGATCAGAGCACCTGGTATTTCTGCCATACGCAGCGCTTGTGCAAATCGATTCAGACGTGATTCGAGCTCAGAAACTGGAACGCGCCAATCCTCGCCCTCTGGTCCAGATAGAACGGTCGTATCCCAATCGCCCATGCTTAACCTCCTGCGTCGTTATTGAAAATCACTGCGCCTGTGTCAGACATTAGGCCACGGGTTTTGATTCAGGCATCTCGAATACAGGAGTTTGCTTGAGTCGTTCCTCTGCTATCTGACAGTACTCAGATGACAAATCAACGCCGATGTACCTTCTTCCTGTTTGTTTGGCTGCAACACATGTTGAACCGGAACCATTGAACGGATCAAGAACGACATCACCTGCAAAGGTGTACAATTCAATACATCTTCTTGGCAGTTCGACCGGGAATGGTGCAGGGTGGTTTACTCGGCTTGCGCGTTCAGTTGCAAACCTCCAAATTGACTTGGTGTGATCGATGAATTCTTGTTTGTCGATTGTATCGATACGACCGCCATCTCGCTCGGTTTTTGAACGAGGCATCTTGTAATTGCCTTTNGAAAACACGAGCAAGTATTCGTGAANNTCTCGNAAACAAGGGTTNGAAGCGCTTTGGAACGAACCCCAAGCGCAAGATGANCCAGCNCTTGCCGATTTGTCCCAGATGATTTCCCCACGCATTAGNAATCCAAGACTGAGCATGATGTTGTTGATGTGGGTTGAGAGTGGAATGTAGGGTTTGCGCCCAAGGTTTGCAACGTTAACAACCATACGTCCTCCAGGTGAAAGTACTCGATAGCATTCAGAGAAAACCTGCGCAATCATGGACAAATATTCTTCCAACGACAAATCCTCATCGTATGATTTTGAAGCGTTGTATGGAGGTGATGTGACAACCAACTGTATGCAATTATCAGGAAGTGGAAGCTTTCGAGCGTCTTGGCTGAGAATGACGTTTTCAAATTCGGTGGGCAGACCTTGTATCAACCCAACATCTCGACTGGATGCGAGATCTGCATTCATTCGACTGTTGTAGTACACGGATGCATCGTGGCTTTCTCGCTTGGAAACACCAAACGCAGACGTTGCTGTGTTGGCGCGCTTTCGGGCACCTCCTAGCGATGATTTGTCGCCGGGTAGATTTGCCATAGAATTCAACAATGTTGCTTGCCTTATCACTTTTCGCGCTTCAAACGTGCTTCTCGCGATTGTTTTGGCACCCTTCTGAAATTACGAAACGCTCCGCCTTCATGTAAGGTCCGAACGAATGGCAACAACAGCAATCAAAAACTTCCTTCATCTGGGAAGAACAATGGCGAACGTCCTAACACTGGACAACATCAATGTCGATGGCAAGACCGTATTGGTTCGCATCGACATCAACAGTCCATTGGACCCATCGACGAGAGCGTTTCTTGATGACACGCGCATTCGCTCGATTCTTCCTACCATTAATCGACTTTCGAAAGCAAAGACGGTCTTGATTGCACATCAATCCCGACCCGGGAAAAACGATTTTACCAGTACCTTAGGGCATGCACGTGAACTTGGCCGCTTGCTTGGTCGTCCAATCAAATGGGTGCAAGACATTCACGGTGAAAAAGCAATGAAAGCAATTGAAGAGATGAAGATTGGTGACATCCTCATGCTCAACAACATTCGAATGGACCCCGAAGAGGTCGGTTCAAAGGGAGATTCGTTGGCACTTTCTGAAACGACATTGATTCAGGATTTAGCAAGCGTAGCTGACGTCTTTGTCAACGATGCTTTCGCTTGTGCACATCGAAAAACACCGAGTATCGTTGGTTTTTCTCACCATCTTCCATGTGTTGCGGGCGAACTTATGGCACATGAGATTCGACAACTCGATGTTGCTCTTGAATCTCCTTCACGTCCCTGTATCGCTGTTCTTGGAGGGATCAAAGTTGACGATAGCATTGATGTTGCAATGAACATGCTCAGCAAGAACATCGCTGATGAAGTGTGGTTAACAGGGGGCGTTGCCAATCTTGCCATACATCTTTCTGGATACGATATAGGGGATTCCAACGTGGAATTCCTCAAGAACGAACTGAGGGATGCTTGGGAGCCAACTGTTGAGGCCGCAAAGTCGCTCCTTGCTACGTATTCAGAGAACATTGTGCTCCCTGTTGATGTCGCAGCCAATGTGGAGGGAAATCGAATCGATTTAAGTGTCAAAGAATTACCTATTCATGCTCCGTTGTTTGATTTGGGATTGCAGTCGATCCGAGCACTGTCAACGAGAATCAAAGAGGCGAATACGGTGATTCTTAACGGCCCAGCAGGTGTGTTCGAACTGCCAGATTTCGCTCTAGGAACCATTGAGATGCTCAACGCATGTGCAGAAACCAACGGATATGCACTGATGGGCGGAGGTCACACAGCCACATTGGTCAGTCAACGCGGCATAAGTGACAGAATGGGGCATGTATCGACTGGAGGAGGAGCTTGTTTGGATTACATAGCTGGCCGAGTTCTTCCTGGAATACAGGCACTCGAGACGAGCGCAAAACGTTACCAATTGGAAATTACACCGGTTCTCCACGACGAATGAGGAGCCACAGGGGAGACTCGAACTCCCGACCTTCTGATTACGAATCAGACGCTCTACCAGCTAAGCCACAGTGGCGCAATTCAAGCGCATGAACGTACGGTCATAATTCCACCGATTCAAACACTAGGCTCATGAAGAAGCAGAACTAGGACGCTTCATGGGCGATGATGCTGTCGTACGTTATTCCAACACAGTGCTTTATGACGACCATTTGAACAAAATCGTTGGCGATGTTCTCATCCACAAAGACGGTTCTTGGTCCAAATCTAATGGTGATGAGGATGTTATCGAGGAAATTGATGGTTCAAATCGCGTATTAACGCGTTCGTTACAAAATTGGCATACGCACTTGGCGATGCAGCTGAATGCTCGTGACTTTAGCGACGGATACCCGCTGCACCGATGGTTGAACGAGGCCATCTTTCCTACCGAAGCGCGAATAACACCGGAATTCGTTCGGATTGGCACGAGTGCAGCTGCAGCCGAGATGATTCGAACCGGATCAACGTTTGCTGCTGACATGTACTTCTTTCCAGCAGTTACGGGAGGTGTTCTAACCGACGCAGGATTACGAGGTCTTATTGGTGGGCCAGTCAGCGATGCAGCCCTACCATCGCATGATGATGCCGAATCGGCGCTCTCTGAGCTTGATCACCTCCTCTCCCAAAACAACGAGAACGATTTGGTTCAGTATGCAATAGCCACGCATTCTGTGTATCTCTGTTCTCAAGAAACCCTCTTGCGAGCAAGTGATTTGGCGCAACGAAGAAATGGACGCATTCACATTCATGTGAGTGAAACCAGAAAAGAGATCGCTGATTGTAAGGAAAAAAATGGGCTATATCCCATTGAATATCTTGATTCAATTGATTTCATCCAACCTGGTACCATATTTGCCCACGCATCATGGGTCAAGAAAAACGAGATCAAAATCGTTGCAGATCGTAACGTTACCGCCGTTCACTGCCCATCCTCAAACATGAAATTGGCATGCGGAGGAACACTTTCCTTCCCTCCATATCGCGATGCTGGTGCAGACGTTCGAATTGGAACGGACGGGGCTGCTTCAAGTGGAAACGGTTTGAATATGCTGCATGAAGCACGACTTGCAAGCCTCCTTCAACGACATGATCATTGGGATTCAACCTTGTTTCCAGCACAAGATGTGTTCAAGCTTGCAACAAAGGGAAGCAAAGATTGGGTTGCTTGGAATCTCGACGACGTCCGAATGCGACCCGTTGGTCGCTCAAACAATCGTCACATAGCCAATCTCATCTACAATGGAGGGGATTGTCTTGATGTCTGGGTCAATGGACAAGCGTTGCGGAAGAATGGTGCTACCTTGACTCTTGATGAGCACAGCATCATCGAGGAATTGGATGAAGCGGTACAGACTTACTATGATGGTTTAGAGTGATGGGTCTCGACCATAATAGATCAAAACACCACCGGCCACGATTCCACCGAAGGACAACACAACACTCAACAGCGAATGACCGAGATGAACATCGTAGGAAACGACCACCGCTGTCCCGCTTGGTAAACCGCTTTCCTTTGCACCAAGTGCGGCGAAATAGGTTCCCGATTCCATCTCCCAAGTGAATCCTTCAGTTGCTGTTGCGCTTGGATTGCCGGCAACAAAATCCAACGATGCTCCGTCACAACCGAGCCCTGAACTGAAGTAATTGCTCGGAACGTCCTTACACCGTTCCTTCTCGTCTTCATGGACGATACCCATCCAGACATCGTCGCGATCCCATGTGATGGTAACCTCAGCAGCAACAAGCGGGGAAAGAATATTTTTCGGGAGAGGTTCATCTGCGAAGAATGCTTGATTTGGAGTGTTTGGAGTCGGAACATCCTCAATTACACCCGAAAAGGTGTATCCGATTGTTCCAGCAAGCAGCAAAAGAACGCCGATTACGGATAAAACCAAGCCAGCCTTTCCTTTCGAATCGAATGAGTCCAACATTTTCACACCTCAAGGAACGAAAGAGCAAGAATAACGTAGCATGCGAGCAACATAACGCCCTCAAGCCAGTTGGTTTTACCGTCATTGAGAATAAAATTAGCAACAAGCACAGACATGAACGTAGCTGCGGTTTCAAGAATACCGAATTTAAGTGAGATTGGAACGCCCATAGCCCAAGCAAAGAGCACCATGAGGGGAGCGACAAACACAGCGATTTGAACGCTGGAACCGATTGCTATAGCAAGCGAAAGGTCCATCTTATCTTTACCAGCGACAAGAACAGCAGTGAAGTGTTCTGCTGCATTACCAAAGAATGGGAGAAGGATGACACCGATGAACAAGGTTGGAAGGCCCCATCCTTTGGCTGCTTCATCAACACTGTGAACCAGCACTTCAGCCATCCATCCAACAAGCACGGTCGCTAGAATAAGGAGAATCCAAGCATCTTTTGTTGTCATCTTTGGTTCTTCTTGTTCTTCGATTTCTGATTTCGCATCAAAGAGGTGTGAATGTGTTTTAAATTGGAAAAACAAGGACAAACCGTACATCAAAAGAAGTACTAGAGACGCATATCGCGACAAATTGAGGATGTTTTCGTCGACCAGTTCAGTATGGGACGCGGCTGCTGGAATAATCAAAGCAAGAACTGCCAGCAAAAGTAGGCTACCGTTTATCGAGAGTGCCTCTTGGTTAAAGGTTTGAGTTTGATAATTGTAACCGCCCCACAGCAATGCGAGTCCCAACACAAGCAGAAGGTTCCCAAGGATGCTTCCAATCAGACTTGCTTGGACAAGTTCAATCATAATATCGGCCTGATCGGCGTTGTTAGCCGCTGTCCAAATAGCAAGACTTGCGATAATGATTTCAACAGCATTTCCAAACGTTGCGTTCAACAAACCGCCAAGATTTTCCCCCGCCCGCAGTGCAATTTCTTCCGTAGCATGTCCCATGAGGAAAGCAAGTGGCATAATGGCAATCATCGAGAAAAGGAAAGTCATCTCTACGTTACCCGAATATTGGAAGTAAAGCGTTAACGGAACAGCGAGAAGAAGCCAGTTCAACCGGTTATGTAGCGGGTTAAACGCATCGAGTACAGAGTGATGATGGTGTTCGATATGTTCAGACATTGAACAACACCTACCAATCAGTCATCGCTCTTCTTGCGACGAGTGGGTCGCTTGCGGGTTGGTGCAGCCTTTCGGGCGGGTCGCTTGCGAACGGGCCGCTTGCGTGGCTTGGACTCTTCCTCGTCATCATCGTCATCGTCATCATCATCATCATCGAGTCCAGCCCAGGAGAGGTCATCGTCGTCGTCATCGTCGTCGTCGTCCTCTACCTCTACCTTCTTTTTGCGTCGCGTTTTCCGTTGCAAAACATTGACCGCAAACGGGTCGTCTTCATCTTCAGATTCCTTGGATTCTTCTTGGGGTTCTGGTTGTGCATTTTGCGTTGAACTGGTTCCCGTAATTTCGTCCATATCCAGGTCTTGGGTTGTTCCTATGAATTCCGACATCCAATCGTCGTCATCATCGTCACCACTCTTCTTCTTCTTCGGGCCTGTGAGACTGATTTGTACAATCATTAAGGCGACTACGAAAATGACGATGTTGACCGCAACCGCAATCCAAACCAAGACATACGGTGGCTCACTCATGCTTGGTTTGATGACTTCAGGTTCAGCTTCTGGCTTCAGAGCTTCCTCATACTGACAAATGGTTTCGCCGAGCTTGTTGTTCACACAATTATCAACAATAAACTCCACTTCAGCAGTTTCTTCATTTCCTGCCGTATCAAGGGCACGAACAGTTACCGCATGCAGACCAGGCGGAAACGATCCTGCAGTGAATTCCATACTGCTTACCAGTGAGGTCCCATCACCGTTGACGTCCGTAATTCCTTCCGCATCGGCCCACGCGCCGGAACCTCTCGATCCACTGGAATCGGTCACCAATCGGTACTGCAATCGAGCGATTTGTACGTCATCTTCAGCAGAAAACATGAGATTGATTTTTCCTCCGTAGAGGTATTTTGATCCGGGATCGTCATCTGAAGGCGCGGGTGAAGGTGAATAAACGGTGACAGTCGGTTTTTTTGCGTCAATCTTGAACGATGTGTTGGTGATAACACCAAGGTTATCGGCCTCTTCAATCAGTGTCATTCGAATGACCAAATCACTCGCAGTTTCTGTACCTAAAATTCGGAACTCGTATTGATATTCAGGACCTTTTTCAGGGTTGAGGAGGTTGTCTGCTGTCTGAGTCATCACCGTTTTTCCTCCTGTCTCATTATAACCATCCAACGAAAATATTTCGATTTCGGGTGTTGTCTTGAGATATTCACTCACTTCGATGTTGACTGTGTAGAGACCTGGAACCAAGGAGGGACTTGTGTAGGGAACGCCGTCCTCATCGACCAATTCAATTACGACGCTCGGAGCACGAGCATCCTCACGGATCAAACGAGCGTTTCCAGTCAATCCTTCGATAATTTCTGGATTGCAATTGTTGTATTGATCGCAAACCGTAATCCCGTAGTAGGCATCCTGCTCCGAGCCGGATTCGATAGGAACATTTCGAATGATGGTTGAGGAGCTTTGGAGGCCAACATTGATGTCGTCGAGAACAAGTTCCCAGCCTTCTTCATCACTGGAGGTAATGGAGGACTCAACGAAAGGATCTCCGTTGTGGCGCCATATTTGGTAGGATTCGTTTAGTTCCTGTAAGTTCCCCCACTCCATTGCAACAATTCCAAGATCGCCTCGACTTTCAGCGTTAACAATCTGAGGAATCGAGGGCCGAGTGATATCGATTTCAACCGGACCTGCTTCATTCTGATCGAGGCCCAGATACTCAAACGAACCGTTCGTGTGTATGTACTGAGCTTCACTTGTGACGTAAATGTACCAATTGAGAACGGCCCCCGTTTCCGAAACGATATCTGGCCCGATGACAATATCAAACACTCCTGTGTTGTCGTTAACAAAGCCATGGTAGGTTGCCTGTGTAGCAAACTGTGATGGGTTTGTGGGTACGCCATTGCTTGAGTAAATGTGGTATCTCTCACCCTCGACGCCGAGTTGATCGGTCCATGTAACCCGAATCGTTCGATCGCCGATAAACTCAGCATGGACGTTGGTTGGTTCCTTTTGCCAGTTACTGAAGGCATCCTCCTCGATGGAATCGCAAGAACCGCCGCTTGTAGAGGCGTCGAACAATCCGATTGCGTCAACAGTAACAACGCAATAATATGCCATTCCTAAAGTTCCAATCGGAAGTTGGCGAGTGTATTTGTAGGGATTGTTCGAATCCTCAAGCGTTTGATTCTCATACACTGAAGCAATGAGCGTCACACCCGTATCGTAAATCGATGTAAATGCTACTCCTGATACATAAAGATCGTAACGTTCTCCTGATTCACCTGAAACGCCAAACCATGTTAACTCGGTCTGCCCAGTTCCATCGCTTTCCGAGGAAGTGCCTACGCTGAACACGCTAACATGGCTCGGAGGTCGATTGTCCTCCAACACAGGAACCGTAAGCGCATTGTTCGACAGGAAGCGTAAATCAATAAAATCCTCGCCGTCTCCGGTTTTGTTGGGTATGAAGTACGTAATGGCATAGTAGGCGTCTTCGTTTGTACTCGGAGGCACTGTGTAAACATACGACTCCATATCGGAACTGATGTTCGCAATCAGCGTAGCGACTGTGAGTCCTTGGTAAACTAAGCCCCCATTGGAACGTGAAATTTCTGACGTCGAACGCCAAATCAAGATACTTGTGTTCTCCAAAGCCGGTTCCGTGTTCGGTAAGAGAGGAGAATGGTAATTTATCCACGTGAGCGTCGTTTCGCTATCAGCAAGCGAGTATGAGGCTTGGAAGTACAGCGGTGTTTCGATTGGAGACGTTTCTTCTTGGACACCTATTGTCAAGGTAGATACGTCTGGATCGAGTTCTTGATGGCTCACAGTGGTCCCGTCTTGATCCCATTCTACAGTGACAGCATAGTAGAACGTGCTGTTCGTACCAGCATCGACAAGATAAGAAACGCTGTGACCAGGATGTTGCCCTCCATTGCCTCCAGCGGAGCTTAAACACCAAGCATATTGAACGTAAAGATTCGCTTGACAAGCGACGACGGAATCAATTACTTGTGCAGAATCAATGTTGGATGCTGTGATTGGTTCGGTGTAGCGATGAACAATGTAAGTGGCAGAATGATAGTAAGGCACATTCCCATTGTACGTGTCGATGTTTTGCCATGTGATGGTCGTCGTCTCTGAAACGGGATCGAAAACTGCAGCAATATGTTGGGCTTGTAAATTGTCAGGATTTGTATCCACTGCCGTTGTTATTGGTGTCAAAGGAGCAAGCATCAGCATCATGAGCAAGACCATGATGACGGCTTTTGGTCGGAGCCTACGGTTCAGCGCGTTCGCACCCATCACGTAATACGTCTCCGCCGACCGTTAAGAGTATGCCGCATGTAAAGTTGAACAAGAACCGTATTTCTTTATGGCGTTTTTATTCCGATTCGTCGCCTTTTGATTGAGTGAGTGGGTCTTCTTTGTCGAGCGCTTGAATTTCTTTTCTTGCTTGTGAAAAGCGAACCAAAAACGTGTAGATTCCTCCGATGCCAGACACGATGACGATGACGGTAAGCGGGTTCATTTCAAGATGGTCGAACGGATTTGGGGCTGAGGAAAAATCTTCGACGCCAATGAGCCAAAAAATTCCAGTCAAGGCAAGTGCTGCAATTGTGAGGATGGTTCGATCGGCACGGGAAAAACCTCGATAGTTTCGCCCTCCACTGACAGCTTGGGCTTGAGTCCCCATGTAAGAGCCAAGTATCGTAAACCATGCTGCTGCCCAACCCAAAGCGGGTTCGTCAACCCAAGCAGGACTTGATGCGATAGCAATCACCCACATTGCGTCAAGGAGACGATCAAGCGTATGGTCAAGATAATCTCCCCATCGAGACACTTGACCTGTTTGGCGGGCAAGTTGACCGTCGAGGCCGTCCAGAATCATCGAGAATGCAATCAGCAGAGCGGATCCAATGAGCATCAACGCCCCGGCATCGCTTTTTGGTGCAAAGAAAACAAGTACGCTGGCTGATATACCAATTGGAAGCGCAAACCATGTTAGGACGGCTGGATTGGTTTTACCCAAACCAGAAACAAGTGGTGAAGCAAGAGCTTCCCATCTTTTTCTGAGTTGTTCCAGCGCCATCTCTATCGACTCTTCGAAGTGAAGAAGGGTCATATGCTTTCGGCAACATATTCTGTGTTCATCCAATCTCTTGCATCCTGAATGCAGTTTTCCACTGTGGCTTTGATGTTCTCTGCGTCCAAGAACTCCAGTACCCTGGTAATTGAGATGGGTCCCGTTGTGGTATCGATTTCTAAAACGTTGATTTTAGGATGAAGATTCAGAAGGTCGGACCATGTTCCTGCCAAAAGTTCCCACTCGAGATTTTCACGTATTTTATCGGCCGAATAATCTTCACGTTGTTCCAATCTTTGGCGCAACACGTTTGGTTTACATCGAAGCACAATCGCCGCATCAATGGAGCAATAGTGGGACAAGTGCCCATCTATGAAACAAACCTGCTTCTCATTCCAACTCCACTTTGCAAGGCTTGTTGTGTCAACAACATTTTCTCCATTTTCAATCGAGAGAGCATGTGTCTGATGAGCAATCTCTTCCAATCGAAAAACTTGGAAACCTTGACGTTGTAACGTATCAGCCAGAGTCGTTTTCCCCGTTCCAGGGGAACCTGTAATCGCTACAACCTTCGTACGCATCCTCTTCGCCTGAACCAAGAGACATCAAGAATTAAACATAAGGTTCGGGATGGTAAACCATGGCAGCCATCGCACTTGTCCTCCTTTCAACGGAGCCGGGACGAGAACAACAAGTTGTCAGCGATTTGAAAAACATGTCAGAAGTCTCAGAAGCGATGGTTCTTTTTGGAGAATACGACGTTTACTGCAAGGTATGTGTGGATGATTTCTCGCAATTGTCAGAACTCATCTTGCGCAACATCCGTACGCTTGATGGCGTTGTCGAGACCACTACGCTCACAGCAGCGAACGATGGTAAGTGAGGCAACCCTATGTTTGGCATGTCCGATCCAAATCAAACCCTATCGCAAATGTTGCGCTATTTTGAGGAAGAACGGTACGAAATGGTTGAAGTGATGGCGACTGAGTTCACGACGATGTTGCTCTCCAACAAACAACGCGATGGAGCAACACAAACTCTCTTGGTCAAAGGTGTTCGAATACTTGCTGAGGTTCTCTCAATTCGAGAAAAACACAAGCTGGCTGTGAAAGCGACATCAGTTCTGCTTCGCGAACGAAAGAAATTAGAAAAAATTCTCCTTCAAAACGCACCGGATCTGTTGGAAAAACTAACTCCTATGGAACAAGATTTTCGTACTGTTGGTCACGTTTACAAAAAGGCAGGAAACAATTCGAAAGCCCGTAGATTTTTTCTGAAAGCCAACAAACACACTTCGGGTAACGTCGCCGCCTTGCTAGCCCTTTGTCAGGTCGATGGGCAAAAAACCAAGCACGCCAAATTGCTTGCCTCTGCCGTCGAATCTGCGGGACCGGTCATTCTGGAGCAGGGGTCTTATTTCATACGCCCAAAACATGCTCCGGGGAGTCAAATAGATCCTGTCTTGGCCGTCTTGGAAACATGCACGCAGCAGCACCCTCTTTGCTCAGAGCAAGCTGCAAGGATTCGGAAAGAATGCGCAGAAATTGCGAACGGAATACAGGCTGCAAACCAACGCCTCCAAACTGCAATGGATTCCTTGCAGCCGAAGCATGACTATCATGAGTATTCGTAAGTGGTAGCGAGGGATGGATTTGAACCATCGATCTCCGGGTTATGAGCCCGACGGGATATCCAGACTACCCCACCTCGCTGAGCCAAACCCCACAGTCCTTCCCTTTGAAACCACCGATGTTGCGGTTTTTCCATCCACATTCGGCACTGTCTTCTTGAAGGATGACGTCCAACACATCTCATGGGCGAAAGGAGTGGTGTCTTGTTCCTTGTGGGCGTTCTGGTATGTTCTGCACTCGCTGGGTGTTTGTCAGACAACGAAGTCGAAGAGGAGAGCCTCATCGATTTGGTCGTCTACTACGATCTGACAAATGGAACCATCCAACAGTCGTTTATTGGGGGGTCACAAATATCATTCACAGGCGTAACCTTTAGTTTTGATTTTGCCTACACGACCTCCGAATACGGTTTGGAGTCTTTCTATGTCGATCCTGGTGACGGCAGCCCCGCAACTACGGTCGATGCCTCAGATTCTGCAAACATCGATGTGGAGTACCAACTTCACGGATTGTACACCGCCGTGCTGGGAGCAACAGACATTAATGGAAACGAGGTCAACAAAACCGTCGTTTTGAGGGTTGAACAATTCATTGAATGGAATGAAGCGAACTCTGCAGAACCGGATATTATGGAGATCAACACGACACCGGGCAATGAGGAGGATGGACCAAGGCGATTGACAATTGATTCAACCGTTGAGAATCCTTCAGACCTTTTTGGTGGAAGTCCTGTCACAGTTTCGTGGGAATTGACCGATCCGAATTCTGAGAGCAAAGGGATGAAGAGCGAACAAATCGCAGATGGCCAGGAGGCATCGTGGAATTTTAATCTTGAATTCCCAATATCTGGTATCCACGAACTTGCTGTTACAATCGACCAAGGACAAAACCGAATCAATATCGACCATATTGTCGAGATTCTCTACGACCCAGTCGAATCCTCCCCAAACCCAAACCAGTCAAACAGTGAAAATGAAGAAGAGAATACTGAAAGTGAATGAAAAGTGAAAAAAACGCATAAAGCAACGCATTTGATTACAAACTTCATTTTTAGCTCTGCTTCAGTCCCATTCTTCGCTTGATATACTGTCAGCCACTGGTTTGGCATGAGTGATAAGATGAGCACCAAAACAAAGAAGAAGACAACAAGTAAGAAGAATGAAGTCCCGACTGAGGATGAGGAGATTCTAATGGATGCAAGCGATGAAGAAGAATCCGAGGTCAAAATCGAAGACCTACCCGGAGTTGGCCCAGCAACAGCAGAAAAACTTCGTGAAGCTGGGTTCGATGAATTGTTGTCCCTTGCGGTTATGTCACCAGCAGATCTTGCTGAACAAGCCGAACTTGGCGAAGCAGTTGCAGGGAAAATCATCAACGCAGCTAAGAAAATGGCAAACATCGGAGGATTCGTTTCGGGTGTTGCGCTCCTTGATCGACGCCGAGAAGTACAAAAGTTATCCTCAAAAGTTCAGTCCATTGACGATCTCTTGGGCGGAGGTTTTGAGACACAAGCCCTTGTCGAAGTTTACGGTGCATTCGGATCCGGGAAGACCCAAATCGGGCATCAGCTCGCAGTAAACTGCACCATGCCAGTTGAAGAGGGTGGCTTTGATGGCGACGTATTCTACATTGACACAGAAGATACATTCCGACCAGAGCGAATCACTCAAATGGCGAGAGGTCACGGCCTCGATCCTGATGCAGTTTTGAGCAGAATACACGTTGCACGAGCTTACAACTCAGCACATCAAATGCTCCTTGCCGAAGAAATCAAGCGCATGAGCAAAGGCCTCAACGTAAAAATGATCATTGTCGATTCTTTGACAAGCCATTTCCGTGCAGAATTCATTGGACGTGGGATGCTCGCAAACCGCCAACAGAAATTAAATCGCCACCTCAAAGACCTCAAACAACTTGCTGACGTGAACAACGCTCTCGTGCTGGTCACAAACCAAGTTCACTCCAAACCGGATGCAATGTGGGGCGACCCTACTAAACCCATTGGAGGGCACGTCTTAGCACACGCATCCACATTCCGCCTCTATCTGCGAAAGGCCAAAGGTGGACGACGCATTGCACGACTTGTCGACTCACCAAACCTTCCAGATGGAGAGTGTGTCTACCAAGTTACGCAAGAAGGACTTCGTGATTGATCTCCTCCTCCAAAATCACACCCTTTGCCTGCAATTGCGGCAATACATTCAAGTCAGGATGAAAGAAAATAACCTCCATGCGCCATTTGATTGAACGTGTGTTGGAACTTTCCGAAGACGAGATTGTACCTCAACTCGAACCGCAACCAAGTGGTCAAGGTACCGATGAAGAGCTGCGTGCTCTTCTTGAATCGTTGCAACCACGTATTCGAGTGTACGGAGTCGGAGGTGCGGGATGCAATGCAGTTGGACGTCTTGAATCTGAAGGGTTGTTTGAGAACTCGTTTGTTACTGGATATGCCATCAACACCGATGCTCAGGCACTACTCATGTCACCCCTAGAATGCAAAGTGCTGATCGGACGCACAGCACGAGGAAGAGGTGCTGGTGGAGATCCAACAAAAGGTGAAGCCGCCGCTCTTGAATCTGAAATGGCACTGCGCGGAATCACCACGGATACTCAGCTTGCGATTATTGCAGCGGGCATGGGTGGAGGTTCGGGCACAGGTGCTGCAGGCCATCTTGCTCGCCTAGCTAAAGAACAAGGAGCCATGACCATAGCAGTCGTTACCTATCCCTTCCAGTCAGAAGGCGCCACGCGAAGAGAAAATGCCGAATGGGGTCTGGAACGCTTGAGGGAGCATTGCGACACGATTTTGGTTATTCCAAACGAACGGTTGCTCGAAATTGAAGGCGTCAAAGACCTTCCTCTGGCAAGTGCATTTCGGGTTGGTGATGAATTGCTCGTTCGCTCAATTACGGGTGTTACTGAACTGCTCACTCGAGATGGTATGGTCAACCTTGACTTTGAGGACTTAAAAGCTGTAATCCACTCTGGTGCTGGAGTAGCGATGATTGGATTGGGTGCTGGATCGGGCCCAGGTCGTGCCGAGGAAGCGACTTTGGAAGCGTTGCATTCTCCACTTCTTGACCTCGACTTCAGTGATGCACGTGGAGCGCTGATCAACGTTGTCGGAGGGAACAATCTTACACTCGGAGAAGCCGAGCGTTGTGCTCAAATTATCACGGATCGTATTTCACCCCATGCAAAGATCATTTGGGGAACTGCTGTCGATGAGGATCTTGACGACGAAATTCGTGTTATGCTGGTTCTAACCGGTGTTAAAAGCGAGCAGATTCATGGTTCGTCCGAACGAAGACAATTGAAAGCACTCCGGAGCAGTACCATTGAATTTGTCAACTGATTAGCTTCGTATTGTAGCGAACAAAAGATACGTTAGGGACAAGAGTGCAACAATTCCAACAGTGTAATCCAACGGGCTAAATTCTCTGTCTTCAGTCTGAAGTAAATCTCCATCGTAGAGTATACCTGGAAGACGTAGCGCAACTGAGTTCCATTCATCTCCAGTACTCGCTCCATTCCCATTAACAGCATTCCCATAAACAATAAAGTCAACAAACGATGTGTTGTCTTCTGGACTTATGAATGAGAAATTCCACGCACGGAACCCATTGCCAATTTCGGTGTGAGTCCAACCGTCGTCTTTCTGTTGAATATAGCCCTGATTTGCATCGAATGAAATCTCTCCATCTGAAATCTGTAGCCGAAAGCCGCCCATTGCACCATCGTCCGATGGCGGTATGTTTTCCGAGCTTATTACAATTGAAAAGTTGTAGGTTTTATTGGATTCAAAGGATTCAGGAAGGCCTTGCACTTGAATTGAGGTTCCCGCATTCCTCTCACCATGACAGAGACAACCCCCGTCTGCAGATCGACCGATTCCGCTTGGGGCAGATGTTGCAATCGGAACCAGTAGAGCAATGACAATTAGTCCCAGCATTGCTCGCAATGGAACCCCTCATTCCCACCAAATATGGGTGCCATTTGAACCTTTCATGTTGATCCAAATTGAACAATACTTCAAAAGCGGACGGGGTACAATTGTCTATTGATACCATGGATTTTGAACATGCGGACATGCAATACTTTGATGCAGACGATGTAGATATTTTCGCTGAGTTGGGCACTCCAGCACCTGTACAAGCAAGCGCTTCAAACCCGCTGCATGAAATTCTCTTGGAAGAGGAAAAACCTCTCGATGTCGATCCTCATCTCGTGGCCGAACTGCTACAGGTTCTTGCTCAGCATTCAATTCTAAAAAACAATAACAACACAAACGAAATGCTGTCAGGACTCGCACAAAACATCGACATGAACTCTGCACGTGTGACGCTCAATGATGACGAATATCGGCTATCCCTCCTCGTTGAACTGCAAGACAATCAACATATTCGCCCATGCGTACGCGCCAACAGGTCTTTGGGGCAGTTTGATTTTGTCGAAGAACAAAATGTACCCTCTAAGTGGAAGCCTCTCTACGATTTGCTCGAAAACGCGTTTAAGCAAGCAATTCAATCTCTAAAAAACAGTACTTATCTCGGATGAAGAACGAGATCCCAGTTTATTTCGATGTTCTCATCAAGAGAATTTGAAACTGAACAATATTTTTCGTGGGATTTTTCAATCGTGCGTCGAACCAATTTCTCTGGAACATCTCCTTCAACGTGGTAAATCATGTTAATCTCGGTAAATGAGCGCGGATATTCTTCTCTTCTCTGACCGTCCAAGTCCACCCAGACCTTTCCAAATTGTCTGTCTTTAAGTCCTACAACGACATCAACGATTGAACATGCCCCAATCATCTGCAAGAAAATTTGCATCGGGGATGGACCGTCTTCCCAATCGACACGAATCGATTGACCTCGCTCGTTTTGGCAGTCTAGGATGGTTCCGCTTGACCAGTGTACGCTCCCTCTCATAGAGACCAAGCCATCGGTTGGTTCTTCAAGTGGTTATGGGTGGGTCGGTTTGAGAAGTATGAGCGGCCAACCTGTTGTTATGCAAAACGGAAAACTACACGTCCCAAATAATCCAATTATCCATTACATCGAAGGAGATGGAATCGGCGTGGACATCAGCCCAGTCATGATTTCAGTGGTTAGTGCAGCTGTCAGAAAAGCATACAGTGGTGAACGCGAGATTGTTTGGAAAGAAGTTCTCGCTGGAGAAAAAGCATTTCATGCGACGGGACAATGGTTGCCTGAAACGACCTTGGAGGCCATGCGCACTGGACTCGTGTCGATCAAAGGACCATTGACAACCCCTGTAGGTGGAGGAATCCGTTCTTTGAATGTTGCTCTAAGGCAAAAGTTAGATCTTTTTGCATGCGTGAGACCAGTCCGCTGGTATGAAGGAACGCCTTCTCCTGTGAGAAAGCCTGGAGACGTTGACATGATTATTTTTCGCGAAAACAGTGAGGATGTTTATGCTGGTATTGAATGGGAATCAGGTTCAGATGGAGTAAAAAAACTCATTGATTTCCTAACAAATGAAATGGGTGTTGATAAGATTCGATTCCCAAACTCATCAGGCATTGGAATCAAGCCCATCAGTCAAGAAGGAACGGTAAGGATCGTTCGTGCAGCACTTCAATACGCTATCGATAACGACAAGGAAAGTGTCACACTGGTTCACAAAGGAAACATTATGAAATTCACAGAAGGTGGATTTCGAGATTGGGGTTACCAACTTGCAAAAGACGAATTTGGTGCAGTTGAACTTGATGGCGGCCCGTGGTGCACGATGAAAAATCCAACAACGGGCAATGAAATAATTATCAAGGATGTTATCGCAGACGCCATGCTCCAGCAGATTATCACACGACCTGCGGAGTACAGCGTCATTGCAACAATGAATCTAAACGGAGATTACATTTCAGACGCACTGGCTGCACAAGTTGGTGGTATTGGGATTGCTCCAGGAGCAAACATCAACTACGATACTGGAATTTCAATCTTTGAAGCAACTCACGGAACCGCACCGAAATATGCGGGACAAGACAAAGTAAATCCTGGATCTGTTATCCTCTCTGCTGAAATGATGCTGAGACACATGGGATGGAATGAGGCTGCAGATTTGATCGTGAAAGGTATGGAAGGAGCTATTAGTGCAAAGACCGTTACGTACGATTTTGAACGACTAATGGACGATGCAATACTCCTTTCTTGCTCCGAATTCGGTGATGCTCTAATACGACACATGTGAACGCTAGGCATTTCACGGTAGTTTCCTGCATCATAGGATTAAGATTCACGGAGCCATTGCTTGAGGGTCCGACTGTTCTTAGCAATACCGAATCCGAACCTTTCTTCAAATGCTCGTGCTACAACTGTAAAATCTCCATCATGTGTGGCAACAACAATCGAACCTACGTTGTCTATCGGTCGATTTGACAGAGCCGCAGCGTATTGCATGATTTTACGATCGGCATTTTGAGGGTATATCTTTTTGCCATCAATTTCCGTACGGATGGTTTTACCATCGTAATGTTGCCGCATTTTGGTCAATTCGTCATAAATTTCATGATGCTGCGAGAGAAACCTTTCCATCGATTTTTGAATCTCATCACTCACCGCTTCCGATTCAATTTCATCAGAGTTGCCGCCCCATGTACTGAATTCAAGAATGATTTCTTCAACGATGGATTTCATGTTTTCAGTGGAAGTGGTTGTTTCAAGAACGTCGTTATCAACAAAAGCGTTCTCAAATCGAGAACGTATGTCTTTGATTGAGCGAGCCACATTTTGAATCTCGCTTCGAACGACTTTGGGTAGCCAAAGCTCAACCTTGTTGTTCGATGCCAAGTAGAGGAGGTATCCTGCAAAGTGAGAACGCTGATTGGTCGAATCCTCAAAATGGTTGGACCGGTTTATTTTTTCCTGAATTCGTTGATACAAAGCGTCGATAACGATGTTTGTATCCACCAACACAAGGGGTTTCAATGGGAGATTCCGAAGGTACCGCCGATCGGAAGTACGGATGTCGGATTGATGACGATGGAACAGCATTTGCTCAAGATTTGCAAATGACATGTTTCTATCAGCGAAACGTCCTGACAACTGGGCCCGTTCCAAAATTCGGAGTGCGTCAAGTGGCGAAGATTCACTGGCTTGTTGCGCTAGTGTGTGAACTTCCATCGGGTCCGGGTTGCGCATGAGCATAATGTCTCGATATCGTCGATCGAACGATTTCGATCCTTGCGTTCTGTAATCTCGTTGTAACGCATTCGTCGCCGCCAAAAGGCGCCCAGTAAACGGCTCTTTCGGAAGTGGTTTAGGATGCTCGTCGGGATAATTGAGGAGGAGATCTAGCACATCCTCTTGGAATACAGTTCTGGTTTTTTCCCGCTCCCCTTCCTCCGTTTCTTCGATATACGTCTCATGTTTCTTAACAAAATTCTTCAGCATCGAAGTGGCTTTAGCGGTTTCTTGAATCGAGGCTTGATGCGATACGTCCAAGTAAAGTTGGAATCGTTTTGTAATTGCTGCACGAAGATTTGGGTGCTCTGAAAGAAGTTGCTTCGCTTCTCCCCATTTTTCATCGAAAGCGAAATGAATCAAGGCTTTCCTATACAGCATCATTTCTTTATCGTATTCAAATTTCTTAGAGTCAGCAGCGCGCTTAAACAAGCGAGCTGCAGATAGATTGTTTCCTTTTGATGCCTCAAAGGTTGCTTGAGCAAGCAACGACCAAATGGACCGCTGATGGTTTTGTTGATACCATTGAACCAATCCCTCAATGCCTAGGTCAAATTCATACATCAATTCACGCACACCATCGACGATTGGATAGGGTACGGATGGCTGATGAAGAATATTTTCGAGCATGTCAACTACGTTTGAAGAATCGTCACCTCGCTCAAGATACAAACGAGCATTGTTCAGTCGAAGTTTTGCAACGATTGTGCGAAGAAGTGCGTTTTCGAGGCGACTTACTTTGTCCTCTTCAAGAGATTCAGTAAGATTTCTCAAATGCTTTTCATCAACCAAATGAGATCCACCAGAAGAGAGTGCTTTGACAATTTGATTGAGGGCTTTGATGCCGTTTCTTGATAGAGATTCGCTGAGCTTGAAATTGCTACCTGATTTGTCAATCCGACCTTCAAGGAGCAAGAGAAGGTTGTGTTCATCATCATTAATCGACTCAGGAACCTCTGTTGATTGGATTACTTGCAAAGCTTTCCTCCTAGCTTCTCGGGCAACATCCCACCGCTCTTCATCATAACTTGCACCCAAGAGATGTGCAACAATGAGCGTTTCATAGGGGTGCGTCGGAATGGCTACGTCGTCATCAAAAAGAATCGTGGATAACTCATCCAGATTGAGTGTTTGAACAAAGACGTATACTGCGAGAGATTTGACTTCCAACCAACCTTCTCCGTCTTGTTGGTGAAGCAACATCAATGCCTTTGCACGAAGAGGAATCGGAACCGAGGGTTCGCAAGAAATTGATACAAGACCTCCTTCATCGATCTTGGACACATTCGATTCAAGCCAAGTATAGGCTTCTGAATTGTTTAACTGAACCAGTAATGGCAGGAGTTCAGAGGCGTCAGAGTCGTCTTCAAGAGATATGGATTTGATTATTTCGAGGGCATCATCGCCACGGGCTTCATCAACATAACATCGAAGCATTTTCCAACGTATTACATCGATACGATTGGTTGGTGCTTGTTCTTCAATTAGCAACTTCAAACCTGTCTCCAATTGCTCTGTTGATGGTTTCATTTTTTCCAACGGACCATTCATCCAGACTAATTTGATGATTGCTTGACCCAAGTCATCACCCGTTTGGGAGAGATAGGCATCGTCCCATTCAGCAGATCCGTCAGTGAGTTTTAGAGCGAGTTCAAACCGTTTGGCAATTGAGTCGTCAACTTTCCTAAGTCGCTTCAGTATGGCTTCTGAAGGCGCATTCGTGTTTGCTGCAATCATCAAAGAAACAACTGCAAGCGGCCCTTCCAATTCAAGCAGCAGCGGTTCAGCATTTGGCCATTTTCCTGAAGAGAGTCTTTTGATCAAACGCTTCATTGCAACAAGTTGTTCAGCTGAATAATGCTGATCTGGAATTGATTTAAAAACGTCAAGACAAGATTTCAGATTGTACGGGTCTATTGCACATTTTGTTAAATCAAACTCCTCAGTTGTCGATTCAATTGTGGTATCGAGTATTGGACAAGCAGAAAACTGTCCAAAAATATCGCACCGTTTGGCCATTTGATGCCAAACTGGATGAACGCCTTGTTCAAGACAAATCGTTCGCAAATCCGTCTCATAAGACCCATGCTTGTCGTCGGACCACGCCTCATTGTGAAGAAATTTATTGACNAGAAGAAGTGCAAAACGAAGTGCTGGAGTTTCATCGACCATCTGATTGATTTCGTCAGGGCTCGGCACAACNGATTGTTGCTTNCCACGACGTCGCCCACGTCGAAAACGAGGCGATGGNGNGATGGTTTCNCCGTCTTCATCTTGACCCGGAATNTCAGTTTCGAGAACTGCTAGTTTGACCAACTCTTTCCAAGGTTTTTCCATCAGTGTAAATTCTGGGCAGCGTCCGACAACATTGAGTCGGCGGGTCTTCACTGTCTTGAATGCCGCCTCAAGACAAGTTGCGAGATACGATTCTTGCATAGCGCCCCCACCGTTCCCTCGGCATCCAACCTTTGAACTCACCGACGAAGTCACAAGAGAAACGCATTCAAGTCACCCTTTCTTGGCATCCATAAGGGGGAGGTGAAGATGATGGTTCGAACAATCGTAATGCTCATCCACCCAATTCTTGCTACCATCTTCATTTTTTGGCTCGTACGGCAGTACGGTTGGCGCAAGAAAGGAATGTCGCTTCAGGGCGACGAGCGCAAGGTCGCCCTTGCCCGTCATAGACGACACGGTGAACGATTGCTTTGGGCAGGTATTTGCCTTGCAATTATCGCATTTGTCGCTCGTGGAATCTCTGGCGTGCTCGTCAATGATGATTGGACTTCAGACCTTCTTCCGCAAAATATTCACGGTTTTTCTGGTCCACTCGGATTGATTTTGCTCTGGATTGTTGTTCGACGCGGCCGTTCCGTTACAGAACCAGATGACAAAGATGAGTCCTTTACAGTCAAACGAAAGAAGCACGGCCGGGCTGCAGATATGGTGATGGCGTTGGTTATGCTCCATGCTTTTTTGGGCTTGATTTACACATTTCAAGTAATTTAGTCACGAGAGCCGAAGGATCTCTTCACGATCGTTCCACATCGCAAGCCACATCGATAAATTCGAATCCAGTCCAGGCGGTTGTATGCGGCACCCACATGCGTTTGCATGGCCCCCTCCATGCGGGTCAAGGGCTGTTGCAAGTCTCGACAAATCGTATCGGTTCTGACCGTCTGGCAAAAAGGAATTTGCATAAAAACTAGCAGAGAGAGGAGGACGTAACTTGTTTCCAATCTGACCATCGCTGTAACCATGGATGATGCAACATGCATCCGCATCCTCACCACAGAATGCGGTGATGAGGTACCCATTTGACCGATGTCCCGTGTCTTCAAGACGACAAATGGCCAATCGATCGGTTATGGTTGTCCTCTCGGAAACAAGCTTGACCAGCTCTTTACGCGATAATTCGGCTTGAAGCATTCGTTCTCGGACGACCTTATCACCGTAGATATCGGCCATTGAACTACGTGTTTGGAACAAAGAAAGGAGATGATGCATGTACGCTGTGTCGTTGTAATTCAAGGTTCTTGACAACTGGAGCAATGGGCCGTCCTCAAGGAATGTTTCAATGGAGATACCGCCAGAATCCAAGTCATCAACGAGAGGCATTATGCTCTCAAGATGAGGGAATTCGAATTCTTCTCGAAACAAATCAAATGCCAACCGAGCTGCTGAAGGCGTGTTTTCCCAATGCACAACACCTCCTTTGGAGGTGAAGTCCTCGTACTCTGCATCTGTCGGTTTGTTTGTGAGGTGATGATCGAGATACCAGCCGCTGCTTGCGTGAAAGGGAAGATCAACTGTCACCGTTTTATCATCGATGAGATTATCGATGATACCTGAACGGATTAAGGCTGCATGAGCAAAGTGGACCTCGGCATCCGGGAACGCTCTCTTGAGAACTACAGCGGCACACATTCCATCGAGATCCGAATCGGCAACAATCCGCCGCACATCGGGAAGAAGGGTTTTTGCCGTCACATTTGCAGGTCAAAATTCAACATATATTGAACCTCTTGAACCAAATACACGTCGCGAAGATATCAAACCGTACCCCCTCTCAGCATCGTACAGAGGGGAGTGGATGGAGACTTCATGCGGCGTGGTCTTGGTTAACATTGACAGCGTTCTGCTGCTTCAATACCCGCAAGGTCACTGGGACTTACCAAAAGGCCACGTTGAAGACACGGACGCCGATTACATCGCAACAGTGCGTAGAGAATTGGCTGAAGAAACCGGAATTACCGATATCGTGTTTGACAAGGACTTCGTTGAACGAACGGACTACACTTACCGACATAAGGGGAGAGTTCGTCAGAAACAGGTGTTTTGGTTTTTAGCAGAAACCAATTCCCTTGACGTCTCCCTTTCCCGAGAACATCGTGGGCATTTATGGTTGGATTGGGAACAAGCAATTGCTCAACTCACACACGATGAAACACGCGCTGTGGTTCAACTTGCATGGCAGAAGACAAAGGAGTCGAACTAAATCTCATCAAGATCGTTATCGTGCTCAACCTGCCGAAGAATGGAATTCGCAATTCCATCCTCCTTACCGCGCTTACCGAGTGGGAGCCACAGCATTTCCTCTTCTCCAAGACTCGCACTAATCCAACGACTCATAACAAACAACCAATCTGAGAGTCGGTTCACGTATTTTAAAACAAGAGGGCGAATTGATTCCTCTCCTTCATGTTCACGAAGCATAACAATGCCTCTCTCAAGGCGGCGGGTTACGGTTCTTGCGTGATGGAGCACGGCTTGAGGAGGGCCGCCTGCCGGAAGTATGAACGAGGTTAGGGGTTCGACTTGGGTCAACCAAGCATCCATATCTGTAACCAACGTTTCTGCCTGAGCATCATCGATGAGGACCATGTACTCTGGTAAATTCTCAGGAGGACAAGCAAGCTCTGCTCCGAGATCAAAGAGCTCGTGCTGTATTCTTGAAAGGGCACTATCGCAGATGAAATGAACTCTGCCTGCACCTTTTCGCTCGCCTCCATCCTGGTGGTGCATTGGCAGCCGCAAGCACTCCATGCGAGCTAATCCAATAATAGAATTCAATTCGTCGCAATCGCCCACAACAGAAAAGCGGAGGTCGGATTTCAAACGTCGACTACCGTCAACCAGTGAAGACTTGCCCCCATCGCCACTGCCTGTGTGAACTCGGTCAATTCGAACCATAATCTCCCCTACATACCTGAGACATTATGCTTCTATGAGTGGTTTTCGGGAAGAAAAGCCTTCATTTAGACCATAATACCACTCAATGTCTGTTTCACCACACGTCCACGAGTACAGCATCAGATGGGTATCGATCACGCCATACCACTCGATACGTCCTGGGTCAAGTCCTGCAACTCGAGCGCCTTGGTTCTCTATTTTTGCGATGGTTTTTTGCCAATGCGCCACAAGCCCCCCAAGCAATTCAGACATCTCAACAACATGAGGGTGCTCGGGAGGATACGTTTCAAGAAGAATCTCGATTTCTTCCGTCATGTCATGGGCTTCATCAACAATCGCTTGCAATGTTGATAATTGTCGCTTAACTTGTGGCAACGATTCTCGTACCTGTTCGATACTTAGGACTCTCAGGTTTTCTATGTCCAATCGTTCGATATCTTCCTGATTCAAATCTTCCAAGAGCATGGGTTGACCGGAGAACTGTGACTCCCTGTCAAAATTGAACATGACAGCATGTTTTTATTGGCACCCCTTAATCTCATCGCTTGATATTTATGCAGCATAACCGTTTCAATGGTTGATTTGGACGTGCGTGGATGAATTAATTCTTGCAAACAAACGCTTCCCGAAAAACATCGCTACGTACATCCAAACCCCAACTTCAATTGTCAACAGTACATAGTACCAATTTCCGAGAGAATCGATCATGGCTATTCCATCAAATGGAACACCGTAAAAACCGATGTACACTGCTTGAGCAAACAGATTAGCAGCAGCCCATACCATAGCAGACCAGAAGAACAAATTTTTCGGGATTTGTTTCATCATGTGATATTATCTACCTTTACGTTCTTTAAATTATCTCGTTTTTGCATACAAACAGAACGATTACGAAAGGCGGGGTCAACTTGGAGCCTACTCTTCTTCCTGAATGATAGGTAAGCGTTCTGCAGCCGCACTATCCATGTCAGACAAGGCATCATGAATGGCTTGAATGTACTCAGGTGCCACTGCAGATTCTCCACCCTCTCGTTCGAGGTAGCCTTTCCACGTTTTGGCTTCATCCTCTTGACCAAGGAAAATGTGAATCCTATGAAGAGCCACATAAGCCATCGGATTAAGGTGCTCTTCGTTTGCATCCCAGCCCTTCTCAAAACACTCTATGGCACCGTTACGCCCGGTTAATCGGCCCTGCATAAGTGCAATCATGCCAGCTTGCGACCAAGCGCGCGGGAGTTTTCCAATTAACAATCCTCGAAAAATGAGCCATGTTTCACCACCGCCAAGAACAACGATTGTCAAGAAAGCAGCCCATTGTTCGACTTTTGAAAGATCATCCCAGGTTAGAACCATCAACCCGACCACTCCCACACAGAACATCACTCCTGAATAGGGCGCAACCAAGACATCGCGTTGGGTTTGGGCCAATTGATACACGCCAGCAACCAATCCGAAACCACCAATTACAGACAGCATAACAAAATGAGCAAAAATCGTCATTGGTTTGGGCGCCGCCTGTCCAATGAGGACCAAGATTGTTGTGAGAACAACAAGCCATCCAAAACGTCGACTTGGCCTTGGAAATGGCTGATTTTTGCTGTTGTATATCAATGCAAAGCCAATAGCAAATTCAAATCCAATAAGCGCCCAGCGAAGATTTGCCTCATCGCTAAACTCGACGGCCATGATTGCCCCTCCGTTTCGCAATTGATTAGGATTCGCTCATGCCTTGTGGTAAGACGTCCCTTTGATGATTTGAAACGATCTGTACAACTGCTCAAGGAACAAGACTGCTGCAAATTCATGAGGAAACGTCATCCTAGAAAGTGAGATTCGCTGAATGTCCGGCATCTTACCTTGCCACCCCTCGGGAGGGCCGACGACAAAATGAGTGTCGGTGGATTCAAGTGTCCAACGACGTACTTCCTGCGAGAATTCAATTGACGAGTATGTTGGACCCGATTCATCAAGAAGGAAACATTGCCCGCTAAACGCACCAATCTTTGAGAAAAATTTTCTTTGATCTTCCGCGTGAATATGAACTGTTACCCCAGAGTTTTGTAGGCGTTCTTCATACATATGTGCTAAAGATTTCAGCGCGGCATCTTTCAAGCGACCGTAAACATGCAAGTGAAGACGCCCCATAACGCTCCGAAGCAGTTGATGTTTTTCATCTTCATGCGAAAGATGAAAACATATGAATTGGAAATCGATACTATGGGTTGGTGGCCGTTCGGTAAGAAAACTCGATCGCGGCGACGTGTTGACGATCCTTTACGTAAGGACACAAGGCAATGGCTCTCCGAACTTCGGGATGTCTGCGAAATGAACTTCGACAACCCAGAGGGTGCACGAAGACAGATACGACAAATGCAGGTGCATTGGCATCAGGCCTATGAGGAAGGGGTCCTCCCCGAATACAATAGGGAAGGTCTTGAGAGTCGCGCATTTCGGTTGTTGCTTTGCTCGGACGATGAGTGGATGGAATGGCTAGACAACGAAGAGTTTTGGAAACCCGGCTGGCGACCAGAACAAGACCTTGACGAGGATTGAATAAGGGTCTCCTTTTCGGGTAGAACATGAGCCAAGCATCCTTACACGTGTTACAAACATGTCCCTTCTGTTGGAAGGTACGCGGCCTAATCGAACATCTGGGTCTCGATGTTGATGAGGTGCAAGTCAATGCAATGCGTACAAAAAAGGAACTCGCCTTTACAAACGGCTGGAACAAAGTCCCCGTCTTTACCGACAATGGAGGCGAAGTTGTTGTCGACTCGACCCCCATCATGATGTACATTGATGAAAAATACAACAGCAGTGGGCTCTCCAAAAACAGCGGCGATGAACGATTTGACAATATGCTAGCCCACATTGACGAGGTTTGGAAGCGGGCCACAATACCAATTCTCTACGGCTCACTTGGGGCAGCACTAAGTACGACTAGAAAAGTCTCAAAACTCGAAAAATTCGGTTTCTTTTCCCGTAGACTCTATGCCTGGGCAGGATTTCCTATCATGTGGGGAATTATCGCGAAAAAACGTGTAAAAAAAGACGGGCGAACCCCAAAGAAACTTTGGCATGATTTGTTGACAGAATACACCTCTTCCTTCGAAGGGGAGGCGTTTTTCGGAGGAACTGAACCGAACCTGGTAGACTTTGCGGCATTTGGATACATGCGATCGATTTCTCCATTCAAGCAATTCAAAGTCCTCGAAGAACATAAAGATGGTATGACGTGGTACAATCTCATGAAACAACAACTGAAGTGATTCTGTGGAGAGCATCAAAACCAGTACACTGGAGTTCGTTCCGGTTTTATCGGGAAGTTCGTGGCTTGGAAGCGACAAAGGAGGTTGGGTATACGCAAGCCAGCGTCCACGTTATGAGGTCCGTTTGCCCACTTTCTATATCTTGAAGAGACCCCTTAGCAGAGGACAGGTTGCCAAACTGCTTGGTGAGGAACATCAACCCGAGGACCCCGACGAGCCAATGATGGGACTCACCATTGATGAAATCCGGGCCTTGCAAAATGCAATTCTTTCGTCGTTTGAGTCGAATCAGGAGATTTCAGCCCTCGAACTGCGGCTTCCCTCTTTTCCAGAATGGAATCACGCATTTTCACAAATTGAGCTCAGGCCCGGAATCGTCGAGATTCTGAGCGATGCTGCCGCTACAAGTCATCGCGGGGGAATGATGGATGGACGCCCGAGGCCCGTCGAAACCAACGGACCTCTGCAACATCATCGATTGGCGGTAGAAATGCATCCACGCAAACATGAATCCTTTGCGACATCAAACATTCCTGTTGATCGCCCATTACCAAACACTGTTTTTCGATTCGTTCTTTCTCCTCCCCGGACGGAACCGGCACGTCGGGTCCCCAAAAGCGCAGATGTTTTTGGAAATTTAAGGACGGAGATAATTTGGACAACACTTCTTGGAATTATACCTTCATTTCTGATTCCTGTTATCAGAGGGTTCGGTTCTTATGCTGTTGATGGGTGGGCGAATCTCTTGTTTGGGGGGCTCGTTGCGGGTTTCGTTACTGGTGCAATCTGGCGACCGCGGCGGCCGTCTATACCTTACGAGGAGGGTGTTCAAGAATTGGACGACTCACTCGCTGCAAGTGTTTCCCAGTAGGAGTCTTTGCGCATTGAATCCGCAACACAAATAGCAGCCATGTTTACGATGTGACGAACACCATCTTGACGGGCAACCAATTGAACTGGTTGCTTCATTCCTTCAAGAATAGGTCCAGTCATCTCAGCATCAGCGAGTTTCTCAAGCATTTTGTAAACAATGTTCGCAGATGCAAGGTTTGGTAAAACAAGAATGTTCGCAGGACCTGTGAATTCCATAAATGGATATTCTTTCTGAACATTCGCATCCAGTGCAGTATCAGCTTGCATAGGACCGTCAATTATGAGTGTCGGGTCAAGAATTCGTGCCATTTCAACAGCCTCTTCGATTCGATCGCTTCTCTGCTCACGCGTGCTTCCAAAGTTCGAGAATGAAAGCATGGCAACTTTAGGATCGACCCCAAACCTTCGTGCTACCTTAGCCGTTTGTACTGCTATTTCTGCCAATGTCCGACTATCAGGATAGACGTTTACTGTTGCATCCGCCAGGAATAAAATCTTACCTTTTATGGTAACCATGTAACACCCGATAAGGCAATGTGCGTCGTCTGCTGCTCCGATTGTCTCAAGCACGGGTCGCAGGACGTCGCTGTAATTTCGACTCACTCCTCCAACAAAACCATCTGCATCACCGGCTACCACCATTTGGCTTGCGAAGTAGGGGCGGCTCTTCAACAAACGTGCCGCATCAACTTTTGTAACGCCTTTCCGTTTTCTATGCTTAAACAGGGCCTCTGTGTAAGCTCCTTTACGCCGTTCATCAGAACGCGGATCATAACACTCGTACTCAAAATCAAAGTGCATCTCTTCCATCATGCGAGCAATACGATCAACCGGTCCCAGTAAAATCGGTTTGCATATCTTTTGTTCTACCAATTGAGCAGCGGCACGAATCACCTTTTCATTGTCTCCTTCTGGGAATACAATGCGTTTGTTTCGGCGGCGAACCTGATTAATGATGCTCCGCATAATCGAATACGTCATCCCCAACCTCGCCTCCAAATCTTCTCGGTAAGCCTGCAATGAAAATTCTTCAGCAGTTACAGAGGCAACACCTTCCTCTACGGCTGCTTGTGCTACGGCAGAGGCCTCCCAAATGAGGACACGCCTGTCAAACGGTTTAGGAATAATGTACTCCGGCCCGTATTCCATAGTTGCGCCATCATAGGCGGTAGAAATGTAGTCTGGAACGGGTTCCTTAGCGAGTGCAGCGAGCGAGCGAGTTGCGGCCATCTTCATGTTTTGTGTAATGTCTCGAGCCCGGACATCCAAAGCACCTCGGAAAATATACGGGAAGCCAAGAACGTTGTTGACCTGATTCGGGTAATCTGAACGTCCGGTTGCAATAATCGCATCATTCCGCACCTCGAGTATTTCTTCTGGCATAATTTCAGGCGTAGGGTTTGCAAGAGCGAAAACTATTGGTTTGTCTGCCATTTTTGCAACCATTTCCTGTGATACGAGACCTCCTTTTGATAACCCGAGAAGGACGTCTGCTCCCTTCATCGCATCGATGAGTTGGCCATCTTCACAATCCACGGCGAACTTCGCTTTGTATTCGTTTAAATCGCCCTTTTCTAGGCGATTCTTGGTTAGAATTCCTTGGGAATCCACCATCTTGATGTTGCGACGTTGTACCCCCAAAGCCACGTAGTGCTCTGCGCAGGCAAATGCCGAAGCACCGGCTCCAACAACTACCACGGAAATCTGGTCCAACCGCTTACCTTGCAATTCCACTGCGTTCAAAAGTGCAGCCCCGGAAATAATTGCAGTTCCATGTTGGTCGTCATGCATGACCGGGATATCTGTTGACTCCGCAATCCTACGTTCAATTTCAAAGCATTCTGGGGCTTTAATGTCTTCAAGATTAATTCCTCCAAACGTCTTTGAAATGTTTACAACGGTTTGGATGAATTCCTCTGGATCAGTTACATCAATTTCGATATCGAAAACATCAATATCAGCGAAGGTTTTGAGCAACAGGCCCTTACCCTCCATCACAGGTTTGCTTGCCAGTGCTCCTATATTGCCCAGACCCAATACTGCAGTCCCATTGGATATTACGGCGACAAGGTTTCCCTTTGATGTGTAGCGGTAGGCGTTTTCAGGTCGTTCTGCAATCTCCAGACACGGGTAGGCAACACCTGGTGAGTAGGCAAGGGAGAGTTCATGTGCTGTTGCATGAGGTTTGGTTGGCACGACTTTGATTTTTCCTTGCGGTACCTTCTCATGGTATTCAAGGGCTTCTTTCCGAAGAAGTTGGTCTTTCTTGTCGTCCATTTCGTTCCCCTAAAGCAACCTTGACCGCATCAAGGGTTTGAGCCTTCTCTCGCAATCCTCNTTNGTTGAAGGGTTTCTTTATGCCAAAATGAGACTCCGACTTCGGTGGAAGGACTATGGAATACATCTGTACATGAGTAGTCGAAGGGAAGGACATGCGCTCAAGAATAATAGCCACCATAGGGCCAGCCAGCGACCATATTGAAACGCTCGCTGAGATGATGCAGGCAGGTATGAACATCGCCCGATTGAATTATTCGCACGGTGATTTTGAGGGGAAAGAAAAAACCATCCAAAACATACGAGATGCAGAAGCGAAGAGCGGAACTCACATCGGCCTGCTCGCCGACCTTCCTGGTCCAAAACTTCGGCTCGGGAGGTTTGACGGGGAAGTCAACCTTCTTCGGGGTGAGCTCGTTGACCTCCATTGCGGTTATGACGATGGTTTACCACCACAAAACACAACAATTCTAGGAGAGAAAGTCAAAACGCTCCCTGTGGAATGGGAGGGTTTGTCAAAAGATTTGCAAAAAGGCGACCCTGTGTTGCTATCTGACGGTTTGATTCGACTCGAGGTGCTCTCCGCTCCAGACTTCGAAGGCGAAATCGTTCGTTGCAGGGTTGAGGACGGTGGAATTCTGACCGAAAGAAAAGGAATCAATGTTCCTCGGACTCTGGTCAAACTTCCAGCTGTCGGACCCCATGACCTTGATTGTCTTGATCACGCTCTTTCACAAGATGTTGATTTTGTTGCCGTTTCTTACGTTCGGAGCGCTGAAGATTTAATTCCTGCTCGGGAACGTATCAAAGCCGCAGGAGTTCATACATGGATTGTTGCAAAAATTGAACATCCTGCAGCGCTCGAAGACCTTACTGCAATCGTTGAATCTGCAGATATCGTGATGGTTGCTCGTGGAGACCTCGGCGTCGAAATTCCACTCGAGGAAGTTCCCGCAGCGCAAGAACGGATTGTTTCAGCATGTCTTGAACGGGGTACTCCCGTTGTCGTTGCCACACAGATGCTTGAAAGTATGGTCAATCATGCTCGCCCCACACGGGCTGAAGTGACGGATGTTGCAACAGCAATTCGACAACATGTAAGCGCAGTTATGTTGTCCGGAGAAACCGCAAGCGGCCAACATCCAGTCAAAGCCGTTGAGACCATGGCAAGAATTGCTGAAACGGTTGAGCAATCCACGATTGGTTTGCCAGATCCTCCAGCACTCGCAGCTTATGTCTCGACCCGAGTCCTTGCTGGCTCTGCGATTAACATTGCCAGAGAAATCAACGCAAAGCATCTTCTTGTTGGGACGGAGTACGGTAACGCCGCTCGCCTTATGGCCTCGCATCGCCCGAGAATACCGATTTATGCTGTAACAAATCAAATTCGAGCGGCGCGTCGAACAACCATCTTGCCAGGAGTGGAATGCCTAGTTGTTGAAGAGCAATCTCGTGCGCGTTCAACCGTTGCTGAGGCTGTGAAACAACTCCATAAGCAAAAGAAAATACGGCCCAATGACAAAATTGTTGCGATTTCTGGGTCGCCTTTAGCCATATCAGGTAGAACCTCAACGATTCGGCTCCTGTACGTCGACGAAGACGGTGAACTTTCGGATTTGGAATGATGCGTTGTTCTATCAACGACACAGGGCCTTTATGTAGTCAGGTGAGTGCATGATGGTCATGAGCGAGCGCCATGTCAAAGGGAAAGACCCCTGCAAGGCCGTTTTTCTCACGACAATGATGCTCTTTGCCTCATGGTCGATCGCTCTAGCAGGAGTCCCAATTGCCTCTGCACACGAAGCAGAAGATGTCGTCTCATGGCCACTCTCAGGGTCGAATGATACTGGCTGGGTTCAATTGGACGCCGTCGTAGGAGCTGATCCCATTCTAACAAATCAAGCAACGGCTGATTGGGTGCTGGAATTCGCACCGGGTGCTGAAATCTCAAACGTTTCGTTCCAAGTTCACGTAAACGGTTCTGACGGATTGATGATCGATCAACCCCTTTTCGTGGCCAACGACATTGGTGTAAATCTCTTCGACTGGAGAGGACTCGGAATTCTTGGTGCAGCTGATTCGTTTGATGGAACAAACCCCTACGCCGACAGACTTGCACCAAACAGTGCCTCAGGTGCTGGTTGGACGCTTCCTTCCGATGCCACAATCACAGAACTTGCATTCGAGGCACTCGCTCCTGTTGACCCGATAACATCGTTCTCTCCCATCTCAATCCCATTGCATCATGCTGTTCATCATCAATCCGACGGCCAACTCTACGTCAACACCGATCGTGCAGTGATTGTTTTGGATGCAAACAATGACCCAGCGTTCATTGACTTTTACGAATTTGAGGAAATTGATGCTGATATCGTCGGTCTCGCAATTGGACCGAACGAGAACATCCATGTTGGTTTCGCAAACGGTATGTTCAAGATGATTTCGAAAACCGATGGAACCATCACAGATGGGCTACCAAGCACAGGATTTGATGTTGGTTTATTCAAAGTATTGTCATCTGGAATCTACGCATTAAACAATGATGGTACCCTTCTCAAACTCGACGCTTCCAACAATTGGATTCAAGTTGTTTCATCGTCCAGCAACACGTGGCCTGCAGCGACCGTGGTTCATGACTTGCATCAAGAAAACAACATCCTCTACGTCGCTACTGATGACGGTGTCGGCCGATATGACCTCAATGCCAACCAAGCCCTTTCGATTTGGAGTTCAGCGAACGTCCTCCACAGCAACGAGGTTACAGACATTGAGACTGCTGGTAATCAACTCCTTTTTGCCTCTGAAGACAACGGTCTTGCAAGGTACAATTGGAATTCTGGATTCTGGTTGGCGACGTGGAGTGATTCAAACTGGTTGCCATCCAACATCGTGTCCGGAATCAAAGCGCACCAAGATACGCTGCACATCATGAGCGGTAATCAGTTGCTGCGCTATAACCTGACCACGGGGGTATTCGGGTCGAGCATTCCTCTTGTGGACGTCAATCTTAGTGAATCGACCGAGAACACTATGTTTTCATGGCCAGCCGTTGGGAAACGATCACCGACGAACATGATGCATGTTGCTACAGACGGTGGGCGAATTGTGCTTATCAATGCGAACATGCAAAGTACCGTTAGCCGAGAAATTGTTCTCGCAAGCGGCCCATCAGGTGCTGAACTTACCGATGCGCTCGAACACAACGGAATATTGTACGTTGGTGGTTATCTTTCTGAGAACATAGATCGACTTGATGTCGCATCCTCCGTATGGCTGACACCGATTAGTATCGGTGATGCGGTCACCTCGCTAGCATTAGCTGGAAACACACTCATTGCTGGCACACAGAGTGATGGGCTCTTTTTGATTGAAAACGATTCAATCCGAGCAAACATCCCTGCCGGCGTCGATGAAGATTCCAATTCAAATTATGTCGTCGACATTGCAGCAATTGGGGATTGTGCAAGCGTTGCGGGTTGTCAAGTTCTCTTCATACAAGGACAAAATACGGCATATCGAGTGGATGTCGATTCAACATCCGTCGGCTCAGCAAATCTCCTCACATCCGATTATCTCCTAACTGGGCAAGTCGCCACCTACGCAGGTATCGGCTACTGGTCCTCCGATGAAGGTCTTCTTCGGTATGATGTTTCAAACAACACCTTCCTCGCCCCATGGGGTTCAACGGGAGTGAACGGCGTTGACAATGCACCGGTGGCTGTAGTTGGAGATGTTCTCCACATGGGTTTGGCTGGTTACGGTGTGGCACGAAAGGACCTGGCAACAGGAGAAATTCTTACTCCGCTAAATTCTGGTAACAGCATCATGAATTCAAACAATATCTTTGCATTGGAGGTTAACGGTAACGATCTCTGGATTGGAACGCAACTCGGTGGCTTCATATGGGACGGGTCGTCAATGAGCCAACTAACCTCTGGGAACGACTGGACGCGTCGACCGTCCCAACACTTCGACTTTGAATACGATGGAAATTGGATGTATGCGGGGACCAACATAGGTGTTTGCCGATATTCTCCAAGCAATGGTGCAATCGATGATTGCCTAAACGTATACGATGGCATGCCAAACTGGGCCACCTATGTTGTTGGCGTAAACAGCACCACGGTCTTTGGCGGAACCTTCAGCGGTGTTGGTCTCATCGACAAAAGCAGCTTCAGTGTTGAGGATGAATGGGTAGCAACCGACTCAACCTCTGACGCCATCGTTGAAATCATCGATGACATTGCCTATATCGGCCTAACAGGTATCGGTGTTGCTCGATGGGACATCAGCAATAATGAATGGCTCACGACATGGACGGACGATAACGCGCTCGACAATGGGAACGAAGATGTCACAGCGCTGATTGCTGATATCCGACCTGGTTACATCTGGATCGGTGGCGAAGACGGTTTCCAACTTCTTGGCACTGCAAACGGTACGGAATTCTATGACATTGAGAAATCAAATTCACTCTACTCCGGCAATGGTGATCCATACGATTTAACCATGTACGGCTACACAATGTATTACCATCAAGGCACCTCGAGCGACAGCATCTATGGAATCGATGTTGCGAACTTCACCTCTATTTCCCCCCTCGATGCTGGACAGCGAATCGGAGAGAATGGGGGCGATATAGTTGGTCTGGAGATCATTGGTGACACCTTGCTTGCAAGTGTCGTTTCAGGGCAGTGGTGGAATCAAGATGGAAGCGGAGGAATCGTTCAATACGATCTTCCGACCAATTCATGGAATTCTTCAATCCTACCTACTGGACAAGTCGATCGAGTGACAGCATTCGAATCCTCAAGCGGCCATACATGGATTTCTTGGGGCGAAATTGGCCTTGAAGTTTACAGCCCAAGTGGAACAAAACTTGGTTTCTGGGACGATCTTGAATTTCCAATTCGAGAAATTATCGAGTACGATGGACTCATACTCTTCGCTACAGAGGATGGAGTGGAACGCTTCAATGAAACATCATTTTCTTGGGAATCTACGTGGACGCCCGGAAACGGGTTGCCAAACAACATGGGCGACTGGGTTGGCGAGCTTTGGACCGATGGGCAACACCTGTTGGTTGGTTCAGCAAGTTTCGCTGGATGGGGAGGATTCCAGCGAGGAACAGTGGGTCATCTGGATGGCGCAACCGGGTTGTGGTCGACATTTAACACAGGGCAAAATGGAATCCCCAACGGCTACCCTCTCTCCGTCAGCCAATGCGGTTCCTACGTTTACATCGGTCTGTTCAACAACAACGGTGGTGTTGTTTACATGGACCTCAACACTTCAGCAGTTCAAGGCTCTTTCACAACCTCTGTTTTGAGCAACGGACGCGTAGCTGCTGTAGCTTGTGATTCAGTTGACACTCTGTACATCGGCTACGATGCTGAGGGTGAGGGAATCTCAAAGTACGACACTTCCAGTCAATCCTGGTTAGCT
>PBSP01000011.1 GCA_002726845.1 Methanobacteriota archaeon
AGGAAAGGCAGGCCCCCGTGAGGTCCAGAACAAACTCAAACGCATCTTCAATACGGGACCATTGTGAGACGGATATACCACCGCCGTGCCCGTCCAATGCAGCTCGAACCGCCCCCAATCGAGAAAGAAGAGCAGGAACCAATCGTTCCGTATCGACAACGTCTTTGATGGAAGTCTCCAACAATATTGCTTCTTCCTCGGCGTCGGTGGACTCTTCGATTCGACGCTTGGCTTCCTGTTCCATTGCTTTTTGCGCCTCTAGCGCATATGCCCGAACCAAGTCGTCGTCCATGCGCCCTCCAAACCGCAATGGTGTTTGAAATGTTGCAATGATGATGAGTTACGAAGGATTGCATCCATTGATAAGGGGGAAACGGTACCACATACTAAGTGAGAACATGACTGACGTCTTGTTGAGGGTGGAAAATCTTCACGTTTCCGTGGGGGATACTCCAATTATTCATGGGATAAATCTCGACATAAAACGCGGAGAAATTCACGCTATTATGGGACGAAACGGTTCAGGTAAATCGACTCTCGCTAACGTCATCATGGGCCATCCAGCCTATGAAATCACCAGCGGTTCAATCTTCTACAAGGGAGAGAACATCAACGAAATGGAAGTCTTCGAGCGTGCTCGTGCAGGTATGTTCCTGTCGTTCCAATACCCCGCAGCAATTCCTGGTGTTCAGGTTGGGAACTTTCTGCGCAAGTCGGTTGCTTCTGTTCAAGGAGAGGCACCATCTCCTCGTGCGTTTCGAAAGAGCCTCAACGAAGCCATGAACCAACTTGACATGGACAAATCCTTCCTCTCTCGATACGTGAATGACGGTTTTAGCGGTGGTGAAAAGAAGCGTCTTGAAATCCTTCAGATGCTGCTCCTTAAGCCTGACATGGCGCTCCTCGACGAAACGGATTCTGGACTTGATATCGATGCACTTCGCATCGTTGCGGAGGGGATTAATGCCGTTGCGAAAGAAACGGGATGTCTCATCATCACCCACTATCAACGACTTCTGGATTTGATAAAGCCCGACATTGTTCACGTTCTCATCGACGGAAAGATTGTCCACAGCGGTGGACCCGAACTTGCCATGAAACTTGAAAAAGAAGGGTACGATTGGGTGGATGCCCTAGCTTGAGGTGATTTGATGACAAAAGAAGCACAAGATGCGGTTGGTGACTACAGGTATGGATTTCACGATCCTGAATCAGCAACCATTCGATTCGACAAAGGATTGAGCGAGCAAGTCGTTCGAGATATTTCCAAACTCAAAGACGAGCCGGAATGGATGACAGAAATGCGCGTCAAAGCCTACCACCATTTTGTCGAGAGGGAAATGCCGTCTTGGGGCAACTGCGACTCATTGGAACAGATTGACTTTGACAACGTAACCTATTTCCTTCGTTCATCAGACAAAACAGAAAACGACTGGGAAGATGTTCCTGATGACATCAAAAGAACCTTTGATCGTCTTGGAATTCCTGAAGCAGAACAAAAATGGCTTGGCGGTGTAACAGCACAATACGAAAGCGAAGCCGTCTATCACTCAGTGCGGGAAGACCTCGAAGAACAAGGCGTCCTCTTTTTGGACATGGATTCGGGCCTCAAAGAACACCCAGAGCTTGTGAAGAAGTTTTTCGGAACCGTTATACCGTACGCTGACAACAAATTCTCTGCGCTAAATACAGCGGTTTGGTCAGGAGGATCGTTCATTTACGTGCCCAAGGGTGTGCATGTTGAAATGCCTGTCCAGGCTTATTTCAGAATCAATGCCAAAAACATGGGCCAATTTGAGCGTACCCTCATTATTGCTGACGAAGGTTCGACTTTGCATTACGTTGAAGGTTGCACAGCACCGACCTATTCAACCGACTCCCTTCACTCCGCAGTGGTTGAACTGATCGCTATGGAAGGGGCAAAAATTCGATACTCAACCGTTCAAAATTGGTCCGCGAACGTCTTTAACCTCGTCACAAAGCGAGGTATTGCCCACAAAAACGCAACAATTGAATGGGTTGATGGAAACATCGGGTCGAAATTGACCATGAAGTATCCCGCCGTTTTGCTCAAAGGAGAAGGCGCCCATGCAGAAGTTATCTCGGTTGCCTATGCAGGTGCAGGTCAGCACCAAGATGCGGGTGCAAAAGTGCACCATCTGGCACCAAACACCACATCAAGCATCCTTTCAAAATCGATTTCAAAAAACGGAGGACGGTCGTCATACCGTGGTATGCTGCAAGTCACGCCACGCGCATCTGGTTGCCGCTCGAAAGTCATATGCGATGCACTCATGCTGGATGAGGACAGTCAAAGCGACACCTATCCTACCATGGAAATTGGAAACGCATCCGCAGACCTCGAGCACGAAGCAAGTGTTTCCAAAGTTTCTGGCGACCAACTCTTCTACTTGATGAGTCGAGGCCACACCGAAGAAGAAGCCATGGGAATGATTGTCAACGGTTTCTTCGAACCGTTCACTCGCGAACTACCGATGGAATACGCTGTTGAACTCAACCGACTGCTCGAACTGGAGATGGAGGGCTCGATTGGATGACATCGTACCTCGATGCCACTGTTCCAAGTCGAGCCGAACACCTCTGGCGCTACACGCCGTGGTCTCGTGTTCATCCCGGAAGCATTGATACTGTACCAAAAGTCGACGCTGCGAGCATCACAAGCGACGAATTTAACGTCAGCGAAAAGCCGTTTCAACCGCTACCTACTACGGATATTGCGCGAATTTTCCTCAACGAAGTGCTTCAGAATACCACCACTGTTGAAAGCAGCGGTAAAAGCGGACACATCCACATCCAAGCGAATGGTGAAATCAGCGCTGCGCATTTGCATTTATCTTGCGAAGGTTCAACCCACATTGTCATCCACGTCAAAGGCGATGCGCAATGGTTTGGACTTGCATTGACAGGCGACGTTAACTCAAACGCACAAATGAGTGTCGGCGTCATTAATGAGTTGTCCTCTGAAACGGTGCTGTTGCGCGTTGACGACTGGGCAATTCATCGTGATGCTTTGTTTGAACACGCAACACTTTCGCTCGGCGGTCAACGCAACAAATCCGACATCCGCTCAACACTTGGAGGTAGCAACTCATCCCTCAAGCAATACATCGCTGTTCACGGCCATGGTAGCCGACATGACGACCACCACATCGAGATTCATCACCAGCAACCGCACACCAACTCGCATCTCCTGCTCAATGCTGCTTGTGACGATCGAAGTCATTCGATTGGCACGGGCGCACTGACCATTGATGATGTCGCTCAACATACCGATGCAGGACAGGTGTTTCGAAATTTACTGCTCTCTCCAACATCACGTGCTGAAGCAATTCCAGAACTTGAGGTAATGGCCAACGAAGTAAGTGCTGCACATGGGGCTGCTTCGGCACCGATCAATCCTGAACAAATGCATTATCTCATGAGCCGTGGACTGTCCAAAGAGGAAGCAACATCGATGATGGTTGAAGGCTTCCTCATCGACTCGTTCACAGGTCTTGATTCCACGCTGGTCCGTGAAACCATTCACCATCGATTAACCTCACATCTTGAACAGAGACTCATGGAGTGAGATCGATGGCGATACAGAACGACTTCCCGATCTTGCAACGTCAGGTGAACGGTCATCGACTGATTTACCTCGACAATGCTGCGACAACTCAGAAGCCCTCGGTTGTCATTGATGCCATGAATGAGTATTACACAAAACACAACGCAAACGTCCACAGAGCGGTACACACACTCGCCGGAGAGGCCACAGACGGTTATGAGGCATGCAGAACGACCTTGAAATCTTGGTTCAATGCAGAACGATGCATCTTGACCAGTGGAACCACCGAAGCAATCAATCTCGCAGCGCACGCTTGGGGCCATTCCCAGCTCAATGGACGCGCAATCGTCCTAACGGAAATGGAACATCACAGCGACATTGTTCCATGGCAAATGCTTTCTGAATCCTTAGGAAACGAGTTGCGCTATGTCCCTGTAAAGCCTGATTTAACGCTCGACATGGAGGCACTTGAGGCATCCATCGAAGGTGCAGGATTGGTCTGTGTAGTGCACACTTCGAACGTTCTTGGTGTTCGAAATCCAATCGAGGAGATTATCCGTATTGCACACGATAACGGAGCCAAAGTCTTGCTCGATGCTGCCCAAGGCGCACCGCATTGTCAGATTGACATGGCTGAACTCGGTGCGGATATGATGGCCTTGTCTGCGCACAAAATGTGCGGGCCGACCGGGGTTGGTTGCCTCTTGGTCAATGAAGAAACATTCCAAGAAATGCAACCGTTCATGGGCGGAGGTGACATGATTGAAACCGTCACACTGGAAGGTTCAACCTACCAAACCAACGAGCATCGCTTCGAGGCTGGAACGCCAAGAATTGCCGAAGCCATCGGCTGGAATGCAGCACTTGGCTACCTGGGTCAACTCGATCTCAAAAAGCACCACAAGCGACTCTTGGGTATCGCAAGACACGTTGCGAGCGAGCTGCGCTCATTGGGTATGACCGTCTACGGTCGTCATGATGACAACGATTCATCCGTGGTTTCTTTTCTCCATCCAACCTTGCACAGTGAAGATTTTGCCCACCTCTTGGACGCCCGAGGCGTTGCAGTTCGAACCGGCCATCATTGCGCCCAACCACTCTTGAACCGTCTCGGAATAAGTGGTACTGTTCGTGCATCATTCTACATCTACAATACGATGGAAGATGCTGAAGAATTTTTGAATCATGTCAGAGATATTCTGGAGCGATTTGCATGACGTATCCTGAACAATTGGTTGAATTGATAGAGGAGTTTCAAGCCATTGACGACCAAATGGAACGTCTCGAGTACGTGTTTGACTTGGCATCTGAGGTTAACGAGCTGGCTGCCGACCGCTGGACTGATGAAACGCGAATTCGGGGATGTCAATCTGAAGCGCATGTTTACGTCGACATCGATGACAGCACCGTTCGAATTTACTCTGGAGCGGATTCAAAACTTGTTCAAGGACTCATGGGCATCTTGACCATCGCCATCGATCAACAACCTGTTGAGATTGCCCTATCGCTTACACCTGAGTTCGCTGTAGAGATGGGTATCCTCAATTCTCTATCACCGTCCAGAAGCAATGGATTTCGAAACATGTTTGATAAAGTCATGAGAGATTTGAAGGAGGAAGAATGATGGTTGAGAAAGAACAAGTCATGAACGCACTGCAATCGGTTGAAGACCCTGANTTGGAGATTTCAATCGTTGAACTTGGCCTGGTTTATGACGTCCGATTTGAAGATNGAGAAGGAGATAAACACGCTGAAATTGACTTGACGTTAACCTCTCCAGGTTGTCCGGCTGCTCCTGAAATTATGGCGGCAGCACATCGAGCAGCACTCCAAACCGACGGTCTTGACAGTGTACACATCAATCTGGTGTGGTCACCGCGATGGGATCCGCGCATCCATGCTACGGAAGACGCCCGCATGGACATGGGTATTTGGGATTGATTACGCTTCAACGTGAAGCGTCACAACATCCCCATCCTCGATACTCAGACGCTCTCTT
Source organism: Methanobacteriota archaeon (assembly GCA_002726845.1). Taxonomy (GTDB): domain Archaea; phylum Thermoplasmatota; class Poseidoniia; order Poseidoniales; family Poseidoniaceae; genus MGIIa-L2. Next base: position 5,568 of record PBSP01000011.1, read on the forward strand.
AGAAACGGTCCAGAAATAACCTCAACAACGTCGACATGGCGTGTAAGGTCGGGTATCAGTATAGCACAGTCCACGGCGACTTCCTTACTCGAAATCTTCGCTCGATAAGCGGTTGCTCCACCAAAGGAAACACCGTCTCGGAGGAATCCGCGGACGCGCAGTGCATCAAATTCATCGACATTGACATGTTGTGCTCCTTTCAATGAAGATGCATCTGCGTCTGGCGTTTCAATTCCGGCTTTGTTTCGCAGTGCAATGTAGTGCATAAGATGCTCTTGCTCAACCGTAATGTTGAGTGTTCCAGGCCATGCGGTCGTACCAAGGATGGACCGGAACTGTTCTTGGTAGTGCGGTTGTGACATGAAAACATGAGCACGACCCAAGCCACTGCTGACAATACCATTGAGTTGCACGAGTCTAGGCTAAACCCTCTCCTTTTTCATCATGCGTGTTGAAACCACGTCTCACAAAAACCCTTAATCAACCTCATCAAGGCATGTATTGTGAGACAATGCCAGGTGACATGACGTGGATGAAACAGCGCTTTGACGAATTGCATGAGAAGTCGTTACTGTGGGAGCCTCCCACGTTAGAGGGACCCAATCAACCGCGTTGCACAATGGAAGGAAAACCAACCATTATGCTGTCTGCGAACAATTATCTGAACCTTACGACCCATCCCAAAGTCGTTCAGGCAATGGTCGATGCCACGAAAAAATACGGCGCAGGTAGCGGCTCGGTACGAGCCATCGCCGGTACAATGGACTTGCATCTTGAAGCAGAACGCAAAGTAGCGGAATTCAAAGGCGTAGAGGCTGCTCTCATCTACTCTGCGGGTTACACAGCAAACGTAGGACTCATCCCTACATTGGTTCAAGGTCCGCAAGATGTCATCATCAGCGATGAACTCAACCACGGTTCAATCATCGACGGTGTTCGACTTACAAAGGCACGACGGGGCGTTTACGCTCACAACGACATGGAGGAACTTGAAGCCGTCCTCAAAGAACACGATGATGCTGAGCGAAAACTGATCATCACCGACGGCGTGTTTTCCATGGATGGTGACTTTGCCCCACTCGATGAAATCAACAAACTTGCTGAAGAATTCGGTGCCATGGTGCTGGTTGATGATTGCCACGGAGAAGGTGTTCTTGGAGAGGGTGGTCGTGGAATTGTCGACCATTTCAATCTTCAGGGGCATGTTGATTTTGAAGTCGGTTCGTTTTCGAAAGCTCTTGGGGTTCAGGGCGGCATTCTTGCAGGAACCGAAATGACGCGAACTCATGCGTTGAATCACTCCCGATCTTGGCTCCTTTCGGGTTCTCAACCCCCTGGCGTAGCCGCAGCACAAAAAGCGGCCATCGAGGTCCTTATTGAAGAACCAGAACACCACGCAAAACTCTGGGAAAATACAAATTATTTCCGAAAGGAATTGCAATCCCTTGGTTTCGATACCGGCGTTTCGACCACACCGATCATACCCATTATGTGCGGAGAATCCTCAACAGCAAAGGCGATGACCACCCATCTTCAACGCGAAGGGGTCATGGCTGGAGCGATTGTGTTCCCGATGGTTGCTCGAGATAAAGCCCGCATTCGCACTCAAATGTCGGCAGGTCTTTCGAGAGAAGACTTGGATGAAGTTCTCAGACTCCTGGAATCCATTGGACCGAAAGTAGGTTTGATTTGATTCTAAGAACGGTCATGGTATGAGCGTATTGGGGTCCAATGCACTACTTGTGATATTCAAAGGCAGGAGTGCTATTCGGACTCGAACGCGTCAACAACTTCCAACAACTCCAAATCCTCACCAGCAAGTTCGTCGGCAGAATGCTTTGGTGGTTCGCTTTTTGCTTCAAGGCCAACAAATGGATTCAATCCCTGATCGAGTTTGCAAAGCAAGCGCCACCTCGGCGCCCATGAAAGATGCACGTATGCTGGACCGGGAAGCAAGAGCACGAACAGCGACACTCCGCTTGGTACGTCGATGACGTTTGAGAAATCCAGTCCAAGCAAACCAATACCAAGAAATGGCATCGGATACAATACAATACGTGGAGGTGCAATCGGCATTCTCTTTGTCAGTGAGACAAGAATCAATGACGAAAATCCAAGCAACAAACATGCAGCCATGAACAATGCAGAAAAGAACAACCAATTGGAGAAGGATTCGTTCAGATTGTCGTAGCGGAGGATGTAAGGGAAAATCAATGCAAGGCTGATGAGAAAGCCGTAGAACATTCCTATGTTTGCTGGATGCGACAACCAAAGAGGCAGGCGTGAAAAACGTCGAGAGAGGGATGTTCCAAAGAGAAGATCCTGATGAACAGGGGCCAAATCAGCGACAACGTCCGACCACCGATTTGGATGTTCCATGCGTTTGTGCTGATGAGATGAGGTTTTCAATGCACCCGTTGATGTGTCAATGATTTTGCTGTTCTTGCCCTCTCAAACGTTTGGCGATGGGTCCTGCTGCATCTTCCAATTCAACCTCCTCTGGCCAATCTCGTGAAAGCAAACCGTAATCCATGGTCTCGCGCTCACGAGCGCTCTCGATGGTGTCCTCGACGCCATTGTGTGCATCGCGCAAAGCGAGGGCTTGATTCAGAAGTGCCATCGTCCGCCTCAGATTGGAACCTATCGTTTTCTTATTTGTGAAATACCCGAGGATGGTGTAATTGTCGTCCAGAGCAACAAGATTGAATCCACTGAGAAGATCATCCGCAATCAGCCTGTAACGTTCGGTCCCTGCCTCAACCCAACTTCCGTCGTTGAGGCGTATCATCACTTCTGCTTTTTTTGTCGAATCCAGTTCCATCAGAGGATGGGAAGGATTGACTGCAAAAGGAATCTTTTGCCAACTATTCCAAGTGTTCCAACACAGGGCGAGCAGTCCGAGGAAGAGACAAAACAACAAGCCACCAAGGAATGTTGGGCCAAACAAACCAAGTCCTAGAAGCGGAGCAGCAAGGAACATTGTACAGCGGGTAAACAAACGTCGGGCTTGCTCTTGAGCCTTCGGGGTTTGAGAAAAGAGAATGTAGTGATCAGGAAGACCCTGGGTAAACGTCGTCATCTCCACACCTCATTTATGCTGAGTAAGCGGATGTATTCATAGGTTTGCTGATGAACTAAGCTTCCATAGAACGAGCGAATCTTCCGTGTTTGGCACTGGTATTCGACCATTGAAATGCTTCTCATTTGTCCATGTTGGACACACAGTTCAAAAGATAAAAGCAAATGTTGCGTTTTGCGGGGTGAAGATTGTGTCGGATTTTGTACCCGGGGATGTACTCGAGTCAAGGCGTGGCGGCGTTGATGTTCTACGACACCTTGCACAAGAATTGGCGACATTGGAGCGAAATGGTTCCATTCAAATCCAGCGCAACATCCCCGACGTAGGTTTACGTGAAGGGCACTTACTGGTGTTTGATGGTTCACTGGCAGCGGCATTCCATCGCGCTGAAATCCCACGCTACGGGATTGAAGCACTCCTCGAAATTGAATCGGACGCTATGGCTTTGGATGCCGTAATGAGTCTTCATGAACTAACGGAATCGTCCTACATAACTGCGGTCTCTCAACACCCAGAATCAAGTCTTATTGCAGACGATCACAAGCAGCGTGATGAGGCTTGGTGGACAACGGTTCGAGCCCCTCGACGGCGACTTGAACGGGAAGAACGGCTTCCTGAAGTAAAACCAACCGTTGCCGTTCCAGAAGCACTGAGACGCCGGAGCGAAGCAAGGTTAAGAAACCGGGGAGGCTCGATACTTCAACAAGGTCAAGCGTGGCTTGAACACGCTATTGAACCCGATATGATGTTCAAACTTGCAAGTGTTTTACTCGACCTGAACCAAACCGCTCTCGTGATTTCACGCCAGGCACCAACACGCATCTCATCCACACATAACATCGAGCTTGAACACTATTTTTGGTTGTCTGAAACCGAGCATGAACGAACGCTAGAACCATCGTTGCAATCCATCGGCAAGACTGTAGACACCTTCTTTTCAAACAATGAAAGATGTTTGCTCTTTCTCGAAGGGATTGAGTACCTCTTGGGCATTCATGGGGAACTACGTGTCATTGAAATGATTCGTAGCGTGGTCGATCAAACCCGTTCGAGTGGAAATCTTCTCATCGTCTCCTCCAATCTACAAGCGTTCACTCCTGTGCAACGTTCCAGACTGGAGCGCGAGTTTACACCACTCAGTACCCAACAAATCAACACGTGGTTACTGGATAAAGAACTGCTACGTGAACATCCGTTTTTTGACGAGATTAACCCCGATGACGAGGCAGCAATCGCAAGCCATCTCGAAGCCAATGTGGAAGATCCTGTTGTTTCGAATGCAACCAAGCCGCTCCCTCGGGTCGAACAAGTTCCGCTCCCGTTGGAATACCAAACACGAAAAGTCGACGAAGAGCTTCAATCGAAAATGCGTACTTGGGCAGCAGACTCGGACAAAAATGTAAGCGAGGAGAGCGAAGAGGTAGTTCCAACTCTTGAAGAAGAAAAACCGTTGCAAACTGCAGCGAAACCAAGGATTGCGCAACGCATTAAACGAAAACGGAAACCATCCTCTCAGCCAAAGAAACAAAACACGACAGATGCTGCTGCAAAACGTAACATCGTGATTCCAAATTTACCTCGAGCACAGAAAATCTCCCAAAAGCCATTCGTCCCAGTGGGTTCCGAAACGGCACATGAGTTCCCTAAGTCGAGACCTTCCTTATCACAACACAGTTTGAATCAAGCGGCGAACAACGCAACTCAAAAGAAGATTGCAGCATTTCCCCCAATCAAATCAACCGTACAAGTTCCTGTGCTGCATCCTCAATCTGAACAATCGGAAATGAATGTTGAACCATCGCCTCACGCTCGTGAACAAGCATCATCACGACAAAAAAANNGTAATTCGGAGGANAGNGCATGAGCATCGAGCGGACCAACCGCCTCCGCNATGCGCTNGAGCANGCCAAATCGGGCCTATCAGAGGAAGGNAAGGAAGTTTCAAACAACCCCTCCAAGNTGGGTCGNCTTCTCAACAAAGNGAGCAAGGTATCNGATGAGCGTCGATTCATNTCATCCCAACCNATCCACGAACGCCCCGTTATGGACGCCATCGGGCGAGAGGTGCTCGGCGAGGACACAACCTATGAGCCCATCATTCACCTCAAACGGTCGCATCCCTATGCACGATTGAAAGACATTCGAGAACGGAACCTTACCCAGACCGTATCCGATGAAAGTCTTGGAGGCAAAATCGGCTTTTCGTTGTCTGGACAACCGTTGTGGTCGTCAATTTTAGATGAGCAAAGAGGGATGCAAATCAACGCCTTGCCTCCTGAATTATCAGGACCCTCAGAACAAGAACGGATTCACCACAGGAACGTACTCTCCACCCAAATTATGTGGCCCCATCGTTTGCAAAGAAATCAACAAAAAACGTTCAAGCAATGGCAGGTTAACCCAGAAAACCAGCAGTCGACGAATGTTTGTGAATCGATCGTCGATAACCTTGGAAAGCGACACAATCCTCATCTCATTGTTGGGGAACATGGAGTCGGAAAAAGTCACCTTTTGCATGCAACAGGCCAAAGCGTGTTGCGTTACTACGATGATGACGTCCGAATCGTACGGGCAACAGAACTTCTGAGCATGGATGAATCACCAAAAGATTGGCATGAAAGCCTCGCTTCAACGGCATTAATCCTTATCGACGATGTGCATCTTATCGCCGAACACAAAGAGCATGCACAGAGCCTTGGCCACCTTGTTGATCATGCACTGAACCTAGGTGTTCATGTTCTCTGCGCATCAGCATCCCAACCTCAGGGATGGACCTCTTCACGATTGTGGGAATTGTTGCGTCACGCTTCCATATCAACGATGCATCCTGTATCTGAGATAAGTTTGGCAATGTACATCAAACGTCAATCGTCGCTGCTTGGAATGTTGTTTGAGGATGCTCACATCATGGAGATTCTTAACCATGCAGGGCATACATGGAGGGGTGTGGAAGCAGCCCTTTCCCAGCTTAAGGACGCAAAGGAAAGAGGTAATGACATTTTCAATCCCGAAGATGTTGTTGCGGAACTTACAGGTACATCAGCACAAGTTGAACATCGAAATGACATCCTACAGAACTCTGAAATTTCACTCGCATCCGATATCGTAAAACGAGCGACAGATGTTGTGTATTCTGACCTCGACGTCGGTGGAATTGAACTTCACACATCTGCAATTGAGCAACAAGAGGACGACTGGGAACCCTCACAGGTGACCACGGAAGACCTTATGGCTGCCAATGATTTGCTCGAAGTGCATCTCAAAACGACGCTTGAAGATTTGACTCCAGAAGCACCGTCTGTTCTCGATTCCGATGCGAATGACCGCCACCTGACGCATCAACTGGGCACAATTGAGGGTGAAGATATTGTACGGACGGCAGACGTACTCGCCAGTATAGACGAGTCAATTGATGAGGCACTTGCAGAAAGGGAACGAACGATCGTTGCCGACGATCTACGTTTGCAGCGTTTGGAGTTGAAAATGGAAGAACTTCTCGAACGAACCGCTCAGGCTGATGCAAACCAGTTGATCGACATTGTTGATGAATTACGCTACATCGAGCACGAGCTTGGTTTGGTCAGTGAAGATGAAATGGAAGCCTTTGAAATGGAGGATGAAACCCTCAGAATCGCTCATTTATCCAAAATCATGCCAACGAACCGTCGATTGTTCGAAGAGGAGTAGTCAAGAACACGGCTTGTGTTCACAACCGTTTGTGATAGCAGGTGTAGTTCGCAACACCGAGCGGATTCTTTTCCGTCCTTTCCTTTATACGAAAGACCGATTTGGGTTACAACAGTGAGACCATGACTGAACAACCAGAGCACTTGCTTGAGTTGACAGAGTCCCATCTTGATATCGGTATGCGAGGTATCCCGGTGGGCACATGCAGGACTTCTTTTGTCACTCCTGAAGAAGGAGTACACTATTGCGGCTATCCAATCACCGAACTTGCGGGAATGGCTCCAGAGGATGTGGTGTATCTCCTACACAACAAGGAATTGCCAACCTCCGAACAGTCCGAGGCCTTCCGAAACGAATTGTCCCGCCGAGCCGAGATTCCAGGTGATTTGGGTCCGATTTTTGCCGCTCTACCACGGGAAGGTCATCCAATGGACTGGCTTTCTGTTGGCATTCACACCCTCGGCATGTGGGACTGCAAGAACGATTGGAGAGAGGATGCACTCAATCTGATTGCACGACTCCCTCGGATGATGGGCCTGTTGTTCCGCTATCGTGAGGGAAGAACCGAAAACATCCCAGATGATAACATCAGTTTGTCCATGATTGAACGGTTTACCAATACGCTGCAACTCGATGTTGACCAAGAGAAACTCATTCGCGTCCTTTCCGTATACCTTATTCTGCATATGGATCACGGTGGCGGGAATCTTTCGACATTTGTTGGAAAAGCTGTTGCCAGTGGTCATGCAACTTTGTATTCTGCAATGGCAAGTTCGATGAATGCACTGAGCGGACCACTTCACGGACGAGCCAATCAGTCTTGCTTGGAGTTTGTGCTTCGAGTTGGGACTTCGGACACAGAAAAAGTCGAGGCGTTCGTCCGTGGGGAATTGGATGCTGGACGACCGGTTTTTGGTTTTGGCCACGCCGTTCTTCGGGCAGAAGATCCACGTGCTGCTGCTCAATTTGATCTTGGAGAGGAACTTTGTCCTGACGACGAGAACTTCAAAATCATTCGCACGCTCCGCGAAGTCGCTCCTCGAGTCCTTGCTGAAAACCCAAAAATCTCCAACCCCAATGCGAATGTCGACATCGCTTCAGGAGCACTGCTTCATCACGTTGGTCTCAAAGATCCGAATTACTACACCACCTTCTTTGGCTGGGCAAGAGTTGCTGGCATTGGTGCCCAAATTTTCGATGAGCGCGTCGTCATGCGCGATGGAAAAGGCGTACCAATCTATCGCCCGAAATATTTTGCACGTGAGCAAGAACTTCGGCATGTCGAGTAATTACGAACGCATGTCGATTTCAACATAACCCTCGTGTTCTCGGACATCATAAGTTTTCAACGGAGTAGGTTTTCTTAGCTTACCAAGCAACCTTCCATACGCTGGAAAATAATGAGCAGGTGACCACTCGTTTACCGAACCGTCCTCTGGATGATACGACGTTTGGTGCAAAGGACATCGCAAACAACCGTCCTTGATTTTCCCTCCCCAATGAATCGGCCAAGCCATATGCCGACAGAGTGCATCGCTTCCAAACAAGCCTTTCTCGGTACGCATGACGAGAACCATCTTTGCCCCAATCGCTTTTCCTCTGATTTTGTTCATCTTCAATTTCTTGGATTTGCACACCCGTTTCCATCGCCGTAGTGTTTCACCCATGGGCGGATTAGCATCACTCGGTTTATCAAGTGGTGTTCAAAATCATGATGATTTTATTTCAAATTTTAAACATCCATTTATACATGGTATCGAGCGTTGTTACGCATGGAAAATCCGTTCAACAGATTAACCACACTTTCCGTCACGAGGCCTAAGACTACGATTGCATCAATTCTTTTTGTCACAATCGCACTGTCATCAATGGCACAATTCATTAAGTTCGACAACAGTGAAGACGCCTTTTATCCCCAAAACGAAACAACTGAACTTCTTTACGAGATTGAGGATCAATACCAAGCTTCACTTGATTTCATACGTGTAATTGACGAGATTGAGCAAGGTGATATGAAAAAGGCTTCCACGTGGGAGCAGCTTGCCATTATCGAGGCTGAGATGATAAGCAATGAATTGTTTTTACCTTACCATGAGCCGCTCTTCGGAGGGAGCGCAACCAACGGACCTGCAGGCTCGGCATTGTTTTGGTTGAACACACAAGACGCTGTTACTACTGATGAATGGCGCAATCAACTTTCATTGCACATTGAAAATCTACGGGTTGCGAGTGAAGAGAACTTTAGCACCAGCCTCGCAGATTTACAAGAAGCAATTTCCTCTGTTCCTGCACCGGTTACTCCAGGTGCTGAAGAACTGCGGAATTGGAACCCAGGAGAAGTTACAGAATGGCAAGAACGAATCGATTTACAACAAAACATCAGTGCTGAACTGGGCCTGCTTTTGGGTCAGGTAGATGCGTTGCAAGAAAGCCGAACAAATCCAAGCGAAAAGGAAGTTCTCGCTTCAACACTGGGACCTCTGCGAGGAACACTCGGTACGTACATCGGTTTGCAAGGTATCGATCATCGCAGCAACATCATCGCAGCAATGCCAGCTGAAGATAAGCAAAACCCTTGGGAAAGCGATGGACCGCTTCTAATCAGTCTTGTTGTCTCTACCGATGCAGAAAATTACGATGGTGCTGAAATTATTGGCGAAGTGCAAGAACTCATTGTTGGATGGACGGACGAATTCATTCTTGATTTGAAAAACTCGACAGGAGATGAAGAACTTCGCGCCTTTTCGTTTTCAGCATTCCAATACGAGCAAAGTGCGAACATCGGTAAAGAAATTGGATTGTTGACCTCTCTTGCTTTGGTCTTTTTGACTGTACTGTTGTACATAAAATTCCGATCTGCACGAGAAACTGCCTATGTCATTGGGTTGACCGTACTTGCAATAGCAGCAACATACGGAGCAGCGGGCATCTTTCGATTGACCTTCAATGCAGCGATGAACAGCATACCGATTCTTCTTCTAGCAATTGGGGTTGATTATGGAATTCACGTGGTTACACGAGTACGTGAAGTCCTGCAGGACATCGAGCGGAACGACCCACAAGGTCGTTTGACGCTGAAAGATTTTGATGCAGAACTTCGACTCAAAGCGATTCGTTCCGGAGCAGTGCTCACATCAGCAGCGTTGGTCATCGCTATCTTCACCGATATGGTTGGGTTTCTTTCGTTCCGACTTTCATCGCAAATGTTTCTTGTCAATTTCGGCACCGTCATCGCTATTGGATTGTTCGCTATCTATGTCCTGAGCATCTCCCTTCTCCCTGCCTTGATGACAGCTGTTCCTACCAAGGCTCTTCCATTGCACAAAGCCGGGACAATGAATGAAACCAAAATCACAAAATCTCTTGGATTCATGGCAGAAGACAAACCCGTCATGGTTGTTCTTGTTGCGATTATACTCTCACTACCAATGGCGTACGGAATGAGTACGCTTGAGGTCGGATTCGATACGTCCGATCAGTTCGACGATTCTCTCGAAGTGGTTCAGGACTTCCTGATGATAGCAGATGAATTTCAGAGCAGTCCGACACCGTTGTATGTTGTTCTTGGAGGAGAAATCCTCACTGCCGAGGGTAAGGCAGCCTACAATCGGGCAGTTGAAGTCTTGAGCGAAACAGATGGAGTCACAGGTTCACCGACCGGCATTTGGGACACGTTGGAATCGGAACGTGCACGCAACCCCACCCTTGATGGGTTGATGATGGATTTACCTTCAGATGAGGCATTTCAACAACTTAAGGCGTACCTTCTGAACAATGAAACTGGACGCAGTCTCGTTGATTCTCTGCTTTCAGAAGATGGACAACAGACTCTGATCTCGTTCCAAGCAAATACCCTCGACTGGCAGGCTACTGTCGATTTCGAGGAAACGCTCTCCGAAGCGCTTGCCGACGCTTCAATCAACGTTGAGGGTGAATACTCGATGCAACTCAGTGGCCGTGCGTTGATCCTCGCACAAATCAGCGCCGATGTCGCAATATCGGCCATCACTTCAACGGCCATTGTTGCGTTCACGATTTTATTCGTTCTCATCCTCATTCAGTTCGTTCGTACACAAAGTGTCAAGCAGGCTGTTCTTCGAGGCGTGGTCATTTGGATTCCTTTGATCACTGTGGTTTTGTGGGTGTATGGTATCATGGGACTCGCAGGATATCAACTGAATTCCCAAACCGTTACCATCGGTGCTCTGGCTCTTGGTTTGGGTGTTGACTATGCTGTTCATTATGTCATTCGGCTTGAGGAAGAAGTTGAACTCCATCCAAACAAGACAATCTCTGAATGGACCTCAAAAACCACCGCAACGACTGGCCGTGCAATGCTTGGTGCAGCCATCAGCACTGCAGGTGGGTTTGCGATTTTGAACTTCTCAGGCCTACTCCCGTTGCGTTTGTTTGGGCAAGTCTTCATTGTTGCGATAAGCCTTGCAATGATTTCGAGTGTAACGTTGTTACCAACCTTGTACGGCCCCTTCCTTCGGCACGATGCAAACCACATTCTTACCGAAGGCAGTGAAAGCGAATAATCACAGAACGGGTCGTTTGCTTTTACCTGCACCCCGGTGCCCAACCATTCGAACAAGTTCCCAAGGCATTGAGCCATTGTTTTCTTCAAAGGAAAGAAGATCATCCACCGTCTGAGACCATTGCCATTTGTTTCTCCAAAACGAGAGTAGTTCTCGTTTCCTAGAAACATCGCATTCCATCCAAGGGATTGCTTCGTTCTTGAGTACGTCAAGGACGTTTCGATGATTTTCTTTTGTCGCCCTTTCCAGTTGTTTTGATTGTTCCGCATCAAGAGGCAAGGTAGCTGGCTGAGTCCATCGTGGACCACCTCCGGGAAGCCAAGTCATCTCAGGATTACTGTCATCGGTTAGGGCCGACAAACCCGCATTGAGCACTGCACGTTCAATCGAAGGAGAAACCGGCCATACATAAACAGGAAATCCTTTCCGAATCGATGTTAAGCGGCTGAGTTTACGACCATGCAACCCGACGCTTCTTCCAATTGGAATCACGTTCGCTGGCGCTGTGAGATATTCCACTGCACAAGGCATCATTGGAGATCTATTCGTTCGATGCTTCCTCAACATCCGAGAAAAAGAGGTGGTCAAATACTCAGGAAAGGCAAGAATACGTTGCGTGGTTCGTCCTGCAAATGGTCGAACAAGCGGTAACAACGTCGACCAATTCCGTTGAACGTTTCCCA
>PBSP01000012.1 GCA_002726845.1 Methanobacteriota archaeon
ACCCGTATTGATGCTCTTTGCTCCAAATACAATCTCGTGTGTATTGAAGATGCAGCGCAAGGATTGGGATCCGAATGGAACAATCAACCTCTCGGCACGCACACGCGCTTTGGAACAATTTCATTCCACCAAACAAAAAACATTCATTCTGGCCTCGGTGGTTGTCTTGTACTCAACGATGCAAACGATGTAGCAAAAGCGGAAATGATATGGGAACGTGGTACAAATCGAAGCGCATTTTTCAAAGGACTTGTTGACAAATACAATTGGCAAGTGGTTGGGTCGTCGTTCTATCCATCAGAATTGCAGGCAGCCTTCCTTTGTGCACAATTGGAACAATTGGACGATAACTTGTCAAGACGCATGGAGTTGTGGAACCATTACGAAAAATCGCTTTCACCACTTGAAAACGGCGGAGAGTTTCGTGTTTTGCGTCAGCCCAAGAAGTGCAAACACAACGCTCACATGATGGCGCTTGTGCTCCCTAGCCCAGAAGAAGCGGACAGGGTTCGACTTCATCTCAATGAAAACGGCGTGCAGGCCGTTATTCACTACGTTCCGCTTCATCAATCGCCTGTAGGAAAGGAACTTGGCTACGATGAGCATCAACTGCCGATTACTTCGAAAACAGCAGCATCGCTTGTTCGGTTGCCGTTGCACCTAGATATGAACAAAGACGATGTTGAGCACGTTGTCAAGATTCTTCGAGAGCTGTATCCTCAACTCGATTGATCTGGTCGATTGAAAGCTTGAGCAAATAAAACAAAAGAACCCCAAGAATGGGTGCACTGATGAATTTGATCCAATTTTCAACCAACTCATCACCCGCCAGTGTGGGTTCGGCAAAGAATCCGCCTGAAAGTGTCAAGCCCACGCCACGCACGCCGAGGAGACAACCAAGCAGAACAGCGATAGAATCCGAGTCGCTTTCAAGCCTCACGTTGTCGATGAGTGACGCAAGGACTGCAAATATCAGAATGCTCTCCAGACCAAAGTCCGTGAAGAGACAGAAAAGAAGTTCATGTACGAGGGTTAAACTCAGCATTGTGTTGGAGTAGAACGTAGCCGCAGGGAGTTCAATGGATTCGGCGATCATGACCAAAACAAAACAAATTGTCAGAAGAAACAGTCCGTTGCTGACGTTTTCATTCACATTGACGGCCATTGCCAAGCAATAGAGAACAAATCCAAGAAACCATAACCCTGAATCTGCTTTCTTTTCGTTGGCTGCAATTGTTCGTCTCAGCATAAGAATGCCCAACATGGCCAGTGGTGTTGTAAACGTCACGTATTGCATAAAAAGCAAACAAGGCAAAAGAAAAGGAGGCACATATTGCACAAATTGAATGAATTCATTCCTCTCCTTTGGAGAATCCAAGGATGCTTCATTTGTTGGCACAGTTTGGCCATTTGACGTATCTACTTAAATTTAGGTAAACCTAAAAATGTACCCCAGTTGGGTGAATCATGGCAAAGTCAGAACACATTTGCGGAGTCGTTCTCGCAGGCGGTTGGGGGACCCGCTTGATGCCACTTACAACATCAACCAACAAACATCTTCTGCCGGTTTACGATGAACCGATGATCTGCAAATCGATTGCAACCTTGGCAAGAATGGGAATTCGGGAAATCATGATCGTGCTCGGGGGTTACTCAGGAAATTCTTTCTTCGCATTGTTGGGTGACGGTCATCGATACGGTTTGGACATTCGATATGCATATCAAGAACAAGCAGGAGGTATTGCAGAAGCACTTCGACTTACGAAGGGTTTTGTCGGGACGCGCAACGTTGCTGTCATTCTTGGCGACAATGTGTTTGAACAATCGATGAAAAATTATGCTGATGAATTCATCAACGATGAGGCTCATGAATGCTACCTGTTCTTGAAACCCGTTCAAGATCCTGAATCCTTTGGAATTGCTTGGATTGATGGTGACGGTCGGATTGTGAACATGGAGGAAAAACCCGCAGCATCGGACTCAAATCTCGCCATTACAGGTTTGTACATGTACACACCAAAAGTCTACGCCATGATTGATGAAATTCTTTCAACGACCGGTTATTCAAGCCGCGGAGAATTGGAAATTACTGACATCAACCGATTGTTCATGAATAAAAATCTTGCAAAAGGATGCCACTTCGCCTCACACTGGGCTGATTGTGGAACGATTGACGCATTGCTCGAAACATCCGTACTCATGAAGAAGTGGAATCTGGGACCTTGGCTTCCACTAGTGGAGGAATAACATGAGAATTTTGATCACGGGCGGCTCTGGTTTTATTGGAAATCATGTTGTACGCAATGCTTTACTGATACCTGGAGTTGAGCGTGTTGTCAACCTTGATGCCCTCACTTACTCTGGGAATCCTGAAAATTTAAACGACGTCAAAGACGAACGCTATCGTTTTGTGCACGGTTCAATCAACAACGGCGATTTGGTAAGCAATCTCATTCGAGATGAGCATATTTCTGTTATCCTTCATCTGGCAGCAGAGAGTCACGTCGACCGTTCAATCAACTCAGTTCAACCGTTCATCGAGACCAACGTTGATGGAACACGCGTGCTTCTTGAATCGGTTGTAAAAAGCATGGCAGAAGATCTACCGATTCATTTTGTGCATGTGTCAACCGACGAAGTATACGGCTCTCTCGGAAAAGAGGACTCTGCCTTTACCGAGGCAACACCACTGAATCCTCGAAACCCATATGCTGCATCTAAAGCAGCCTCAGATATGTTGGTTCAAGCCTTCATCAACACCCACAACATATCGGCGATCATCACACGCTGTTCCAACAATTATGGACCAAGACAGTACCCTGAAAAGTTAATTCCCCTGATGACATTGAACGCTCTGAGCAAGAAAGGTTTGCCCGTCTATGGCGACGGGATGCAAATTCGGGATTGGATTCACGTCGAAGATCATGCGAACGGTGTTCTATCTGCAATGTTAGCCCTATATGTTGGCAAAATTTCTAGCGGAGAAGTCTTCAATCTTGGTGCCGACAATGAACAAACAAACCTCGACATCGTCAAGGAGATTATAGCACAAACNGGTGTTGATGAATCCCTGATCCAATTTGTTAAAGATCGACCGGGTCACGACCAGCGGTACGCCATGAACTATCAAAAAGCCGAAAAAATTCTTGGATGGAAACCTGAAATTGCTTGGAAAACAGGGTTGCAGGAAACAATACAATGGTACATGAACAATCCTGAGTGGATTGAATCTACACGTCAAAACGGATTCTAAACTTACTCTGTTTTGAGTAATTTTCGCGCTTCTTTTACCATTTTGACCAACTCGATTCGAGCAGAGTCAGAGGAATCAACCTGTTTCTTAAACGCCAATCGAATCGGGAATTGGCCATCACCAGTCGTTGCCAACATCTCAAATCCATAACGATCGATTGCCGTCATTTTCGCCTCGATGGTATCTGTTGCCTTGCTCATTGCCTTGCAATAAAGAACGAGTGCATCGGAATGGTCGTCGTTCATGTGTTCTACAATATCATCTCCAAATTCAATCATAGGGTCGGGTTCAGCATCAAACCACTTTGATTCATTGACCCACGACATTCGGCCAAATCCACCAATAAAGCGAATTGAATCTACTTTGAGCTTATAGAATCCAAAATCATCCCAATCTGAATAAGCGCTTGCACTCTCGTGTATCTCAAGAAAACATTTCTTAACAGCGTCCCTCTCATTTTCTGGCACAAGAGTGCAGTGACCAACCAACGTCACCCGTCCATGCGCCAATGGATTGCCTTCACCATTTTCAGCAATCAACAACGAGGCTTTTGAATCGACAATGAGATTTTTTGTGTGTTCGGCAAGTTGACTGATCAAAAATACAGGATTTCCTTCGTGCATCGCATAGGTTACGAACGAACCGTAAGGGAATCCATCGGCTCTCTGAGAAACCGTGCACAATGTTGCAACATGCATCTTTGATGCAATTGTCCGGGCGTATTCTGCATGCGATGGTCGAGCGACGTTTCTTTCGTAGAGTAATTTTGGCGTAAGCGAGGTAGTTTCATCATTTGGTGCGTGTTGTGTGTATTTCTTCGGTTCGTTTTCTTCTGCCATATTCCTCACCTAACCTTCTGTATCCTCGTTGATTTGCTCCCAAATTAAATTGTCATCTTCTGTTTTTCCATCAACCTCATCTTTGACATGAACCCAGAACCTGTCCCCTTCTTCAGAATTAACAACATCTGCCGTGACCCCAAATACCTTTTGTATATTCTCTGGGGTCAAAACTTCCCGAGCCGTACCATCAGCAATTATCTTACCTTCACTCATGAGGAGGATACGGTCGGCGAATCGTGCAGCCATGTTGATGTCATGAATAGCAACCAACGCGGATTTTGGTACCTTTGAATTGGAGACCAAAAATTTCATTTTTTTCATGATTTGAATCTGATTTTTTAAATCGAGATCACTCGTTGGCTCATCCAACAAAAACAGACGAGGTGATTGTGCGATGGCCTTGCCGATAATGACCCTTTGTCGCTCACCGCCAGACAATTGGTTGAGCTTTCTGAAGGCGAATTCCTCTAGATTAAGAAATTCGATTGTTTTCGAAACTATTTCGCGATCCATAGGACTGATGTTCCATCCGATGTATGGCCTTCGACCCAACATAATGGCATCATACACATCAATCGAAAAGCTGGACTTCACCGATTGGGGCACATAAGACATGTATTGAGCCAGTTGCATGGCATCGAAGTTGTCGTCATTTGAAGCATCCTTGGCTGCTGTGAACCAACGGACGCAGACGGCCGTGTAAGCGCTACCGGTGACAAACATCATCAGCATTGAAGAGGATGTGTAATTGAGACCGTCCCCCATTACTATGAAAAATCCGATTCCTCCGAGCGATCCCAATATTCCGAATGTTGTGGCAATATACATCCATAATTTTCGATCTGCTTCAGGGGTCTTGACCATTTCTCCCGATATCAGCAGAGGGAGGCCAAGGAACGCGGGTGCAAAGGATGAAATGGACTGTGATTCTGACACGGCGGTTACAATCAAACCCCACAAGAGGAGTGCCATCCCATATACAGTTGTTAAATTCGGTAAGAAGTCGTCATCTTCATCTGTGTGTTTGCGAGGGGAATGAATGCGCTTTAACGAGTTTTCATCGTCTCCCTCAGCGTCGATATAAATCTCTCCAGATTGAATCTTGAGAATTCCAAGAATGGATTTGAGAAGTGTTGATTTTCCTGCACCGTTGACGCCAAGCAAACAGACCAATTCGTTGTTTGAAATCGTGAGATTTATGTCTTTCAAGACCTCTTTTTTGGGGTAACCAAATTTGAGATTTTTTAGCCTCATGATGTCCGACAATCTCATCACCCCCGCCTGCTCCGGATTAGCAAATACATGAAGAACGGTCCACCTATGACCGACAACATCACACCGACTGGAATGATGATTGGAGCAAACAATGTACGTCCTAATGTGTCTGCAAAGAGCATTAAAAATGCGCCGAAAATCGCTGAACTCGGAATCAATTTTCTGAAATCGTTACCAACGATGACCCTCGCCATGTGTGGAGCTGCTAGACCGACGAAACCAATCAGCCCTGTAAATGAGATAACCAAAGCCGTCAAAAGAGCCGATAGGACGAGTACTGTTTTACGGAAACCTGCAGGATCAACTCCAGTAGAAATGGCGAATTCGTCGCCACCGACCGACAAGGCGTTGAGATCCCATGACCACTTCAAAGCCAAAGGAACCAAACAGATTACTGGCACCGTCAAAAATATCGCAGTCTCTCTGTTGACTCTACCCAGACTTCCAAAGGACCAGTGCATCAGTTGTGAAACCTGTTCGTCCGTTGCAAAATAGTTCAAGACCGACGTGATGGCCCCTGCGATGAACGTAATTGCAATTCCTACAAGGATGTACGATTCGGCTGAAACGGAATGCATGCTACCCAACTGGATGATGATGAACACAACAATGAGCGCAAAAAGAAACGCATTACCAATAATGGCGAGTGGTCCTCCAACAACCGAGAACCCCAACATAATTGCAAGAGCGGCACCAAGAGCAGCCCCTGATGCGACGCCCAATGTTAGAGGCGATACCAGAGGGTTACCTAGGCATCCTTGCATGAGTGCACCAGCAATTGCAAGTGCAATTCCGCCAGTAATGGCCATGAGGATTCGAGGGAAACGCAACTTCCAAATGATGCTGTTTTCGACATCGTTAGGGGTTTCTAAACCAAAGATCATTTTCGCAGTTGTGAAAACGTCCAGTTTTTCATAAGGCCCTTGTCCCATAGCGATGAGAGCCAAAACCACCGTTGAAATCCCTAGAATTATGATTGATTTTATTTGATTCTTTGATTTGGTAACGTGCTGTCTCGAAAGTGGATTCATGCTCTTACCACCGTCGAATCGCACACGAATGTACCAATTCTGTCAATTCCATGATACTGCAAGAAGTAGTCATCCAATATCGCTTCTGCATCCACATCTTCAAACAAATCTGGATGGAAATACTTAGCCAGCGTAGGCAATCCATGAATCATCATGGGCCCAGCAAATTCTCCAGACATAATAATCATCCTGTTGTCTGTTATGGCTGAAACACTGTCAAAGCCATCACGGTCAGCGATGAGGTTCATATGATTTCGACATTTGTTGTTGGAATCATAGTGATTAAATCCGATGTCGAAGGTTATGCCATCGAACATCAAGATGTCTGGATTTTTTCCGATGATGTCTTCCATGTCTACGTGAGTTGTGTGACCTGGGAGATCGGCATAGAGATTTACACCGCCTGCTTTTTCGATAACGTCCGTCCATTGCGATGTTCCGGTTAATACGACTGGGTCGCGGGTCAGGGATGCGTGATGTTCCATAACGATCTGTGGTCGAGCCTCATCGCTCAAGTCGGTAATTCGCTGTTCAACCATTCCCTCAATCTCGTCAAATTCTTCAAAGATTGATGCTGCTTGTTCTTCTTTTCCGAACAAGGTCGCCAAGACATTAATTTCGTCACGCAAATAGTCGTACTTGTAGAAATCCAGTGCGAGTACACGGACGCCTACGGGTTCAAGCAAGCCACGAATGGCCTCAGTGTCAACCATACCGTTCGTGGCAAACACAATGTAAACATCGGGTCGTGTGTCGAGCAGCGACTCAAAATCAATCTCCGAGTGAGCTGAATACTGAACCATTGGCGTATCTACAAATTCTGGCCAGATGGTTTCATCATAAAAGTCGCCAGAAACCCCAACGATTACACTTGGATCGATTTCAAGCATACGCATAACCGTAGCAGCATATGTGTTCGTTAGTGCGACGCGAGTTGGAGGTTCAGCAAAGGTATGCTCCACATCGTTTGAATCGATGACGGTTATTGTGGTTTCAGAAGGCTCG
This sequence comes from Methanobacteriota archaeon, assembly GCA_002726845.1. Classification (GTDB taxonomy): domain Archaea; phylum Thermoplasmatota; class Poseidoniia; order Poseidoniales; family Poseidoniaceae; genus MGIIa-L2. The sequence goes on from PBSP01000012.1 coordinate 7,407, forward strand.
ACAACGTTGTTGGTAGAGTCCTTGAATCCATCGTTGGAAGTGTACCATACGCCAAAGGAACCGGCGATAACGATAGCAACGAGGAACAGGGCAACATCAATTTGTCTTGACAAGTTACGACCTCCTTCTAGAATGAACCATGGATGCTATCAGCAGCGTCATCAAGCACAAAGCCATTGAGACTGCAGGCACGCTCTTGCCATCATCGGACGCATCCTCATCCGTTTCGTCGGAAATCTCCGCTTTAGATTCATCGATCATGATGAAGATGGAAGGTGAGTATTCTGAAAGTTTTCCATCGACCATCACGTTTACTCGTAGACGGTTTTGTCCGACTGGTAGGTCGTTGAGTGTTGTTGAGTTTTCGGTACCGTTGAAAATTTCGGTGACGTTTCCTTCTTGGTCTTGAACAATTACAGAGTACCATGCGTGATCGGGTATTTCACTCCAAGACAATTCAACCGTTTCATCGGAGCCAATGGTGAACACTTTGTCTTCAGACATGGGGTTGAACGTTGGCGATGGTGGAATAAAATCGACATTGATTTCGATTGTGTTTCCTCCGATGATGTATCCTGATTCCATTACTGCATTAATCTTGAAAACGTGCGAACCGTCGTTCAGTTTTTGTACGGTGTGGGAATACAATTCCCCTTCATACACCATTTCGCCGTTTTGGAGCAACTGATAGTAGGCTGCACCGCTGAATTCTGCCCATTCGATAGGGAAGGTTCTGTTGACGGATTCTCCAGATTCGGTGATGAATTTTGGAGAGGTTGGAATCTCGTATCCGGTCAATTCATAGACAACACTGTCTGAGTGTGAACCCGGTAATCTATCAACGATTTTCACGTAGTTGCGAACCGTAGAGTTGTACCACAATTCCCAAGAAAGTATTCCATCGTTTTCATCGGTAATTGCAATGTATTTTGTGTTGTATGTGATACCAGCAACGGTAATCTCAACATCTTCGGTTACTGCAATACTGTTGTAAGTGTCGTCGTATCCATTTGGATGGCCTGGAACACCGATGATGTTGGTTCTGTTGAAGTGTAACGATTCAGCGGGAGAATCGGACAAAATCCCGCTTGCTTGTCCTTGATTTGTGAAATCCCAACCCATCGTACCTTCTTGGAAATACGATGAGCTGTCCGGATCGTCAACCCAATAAGTCTTGACGGGAAGAAGATTCTCAGCATCAATCCAACGGAATGCCTTCTCATTGGGATAATAAGAATCGTCGGCAATCCTCACGAGGAACGTTTCTTTGTCAACGCCAAATGCATCTGTGATTGTTTCTGTTCCAATTGCTGTATACGTTCTGTTGTGGAAATAATCGGGCGTGTGGGAAATAAAGTAATCCCAGCTCATTCCACTTTGCCAGATGTAATCATTGGAGGGATTCGGAAGCACGATCATCACCAGGGCAGGAGTTTCCTCGTTGGTCCCATTGGTGTTGTGCGCAACAATGTTGAACTCATAAGTTCCAGGACCGTCAGGAGTGTATTCCATCGATGAGTACGGTCCTCGATAGATGAGGTTCTCTTCTGTTGCGACGCCGTCATAGAGAGAGAAGTAATCCGTGTATCCGCTTCCCGCCCATTCGATTTGGAACGGTGCTAACGTAACCGCCTGAGTTTGGGTGACAAACGCTACAACCCCAGGGAACTCGACGTCTGTTTCTGTTGTAAGATTCAACCAATTCGTACCGTCAACCACGACGTGCTGAACTGCGGGCATCAAATCGTTGCCTTCTTGTTGAATTGTGAGAGTGTGCTCACTGCCAACCGCAAGGTTCCTCAGGAGATAAAATCCATCGGCATTGGTCACTGCAGAGTCCACGCCGTTGCTCAAGACCGCATTTGCCACTGGCTCTCCTTGACCGTCGGATAGAATTCCATAGATGTTGTTGTTTCCATGGTGAAGGTCAAAGTGGTTGACAGCAGGATATGAAGCCGATCCAGTTTCAAGTTTGAAACGCATGGATTGCATTGTA
>PBSP01000013.1 GCA_002726845.1 Methanobacteriota archaeon
AGGATGTGAATCGGCCCTTCAACAAGAAGTGGCTCAACAGAAGCCGCAATGGATTCGGTTTCTTCCAAATCTAGGATGAGCATTCGGTGTTGACCATCGCCCAGCGTTTTGAGTTGCTCAAGCAGCGCCTTGAGTTGAGTTTCATTTCGTGAAGCAACAACAACATTTGCTCCTGCTTTTGCCATAACTTGGGCTGTCGCTGCTCCGATTCCTCGACTCGCTCCGCAAATGAGCGCTGTCTTGCCTGCAAGGGCATTGCTGTGGAGAACGGCTTGGTCACCGAGGAGGTCCATGAGCAGTCGTGTGGCTTCTCTCTCTTAGTGATTCGCTCTTACAACCAATCCAGGATTGCTTCCTGTTGTACCAACCAATCGTCGCTTGCCGCATCGATGATGCTGTAGTGGTCTCCGGGCAACCAAACTTTCTGCACATCACATCCTTTTGCCTTCATTGCCCGTGCATAGGTTTCGCTTTGCTCGATTGGAACATCAACATCTCGTTCTCCGTGGATCAAAAGAACCGGTGAATGAGGAGGTAAATCGATTGGATTGACCTTCTTCCAAATCGTTTCTTGCTCGTAGGGATTGCAACCCATCCACCGACGGATTGCATCTCCCTCATCGCTCAATCTTGCTTTGTCAGCACCAAACAGATCGGTAATCGGAGCTTGCGCAACACAAAGCCACGGTTTGCGTTCTGCTTTGCTTGCCATAAGTAGAGCGAGGTGTCCTCCTGCAGAATGGCCCATCACCATGCTTCTGGTTATGTCGATTCCAGGGAGGAGTGCAAGTTGTCCCCAAGCTCGCAGTATGTCTGAAAGCGTGTCCATCCATACACCTTCATCACCCTCCTCCCATCGTCGGAATTCGATGTTCCATGCTGCAATTCCAGCATCACTGAGTGCATTTGCAATAGGAAGCATCAACTCGGAAGTGTACTGCTTTTTCCAGAAACCACCATGGATGAGCATGATGCACGGTAGACCGTGGTCGTTTTCAAAGGGCGATGGGTAATCGGGCATGTGCAAATCAGCATATTGCCATGATTCGGCACCCCATTGCATTCGATCGATGGGCATGGAAGCCAACTCATGGCGTAACGCGCTGTCGATCACGCGGGAACAGGACCGTCTCACGCACGTTGCGGGAACCGGTTAAGACCATCAGAAGGCGTGCTACTCCGAGACCCCAACCAGCGTGCGGGGGTGCTCCAAAGCGAAAGCCATCGGTATAGAAGGAAAAATCATCGGGATTCAACCCTTTGTTGCGCAGGTTTTGTTCTAGGACATCGACGTTGTGTTCGCGTTGTCCTCCGCTGGTCATCTCATCGCGTCCATAATTCAAATCAAATCCGCGGCTTAACTGCTCACCGGTTACACCGTTTTCACCAGAGACATGGTGGATGTAGAACGGCTTCATTGCCATGGGCCAACGTGGTAAGAAATGGAACCCAGGGTATTTTTCGGCGATGATGTCACAATGCGAGGAGTCAATGTCATCACCCCATTGAATGTCTTGTCCTGCATCCTGAACCATCTTGATGGCATCGCAATAGTCAATGCGAGGGAACGGTAGAGAAGGCACCTCTACTGAGATTGGTTCCAATTCCTGTGTTTCTCGGAAGGCGTTGATGGTATCGATGTGGTCTTGATCGTTTTGTGCCACCGATTTCCAGATGTGATGAATCATCCGCTCTTGAACACCCATGACGTCCTCGTCTGTCATCCAAGCGGCTTCGATATCGAATGAAATGAATTCATTGAGGTGCCGATAAGTGTCGTGATTTTCAGCCCTGAAAGCAGGTCCAATTTCAAACACACGCTCCATACCACCGAGGACGGCAAGTTGCTTGTACAGTTGTGGGCTTTGTGAGAGAAATGCCGGCGTGTCAAAATACATCATTGGGAACAAGTTTGTTCCCCCTTCAGATGCTGAAGCAATGATTTTTGGAGTGTTGATTTCTTTGAAACCTTCGCCAATTAGGTGTTCTCTGCCGTACTGCAATACTCGGGCACGGAGCGTAAACATGGCGTTTACATGAGCCCGTCGTAGGTCGAGGAAACGATTGTCCAGTCGGGTGTCGAGACCAATCGAAACCGTATCGGTTATTCCCAGCGGTAGTGGTGCATTCGCCCGCGTTAATACGTTCACGCTTGTTGCCACGAGTTCGTACGTGGGTGGAGGAGGACTTTCACCATCCTTGAGCTTCGGTGGCCTTTTTTGCGCCACTGTTCCTGTAAATTGGAGCGTTGACTCACGGGTCATGCGTTGCACCAAATCGAGGTCATTCTCTCCAACATTGTCTGCTTTGAGAAAGACTTGGAGTTTTCCTGTCCCATCCCGAAGGTCGACAAAGCAAATCGCACCTTTGCCGCGATTTGCTTCCATAAAGCCGCATATGGTCACTTCTGTTCCAACAAGTTCCGCACCTTTGTTTTGGATTTGGCCTAAGGTGTGGGTTCGATATGCAGTAGGGTGCCAGTCTGCCATGGCAATTCCTGTCTGATGTTCCTAAAATAGCAATCGCCAGAGTCGATTCCTTTGCGCAAACCAAACCTTTGATAATGTGAATCCAAGGCGTTGGAGCATGGCACAGCGTGTATTCAGTTCCGAATCGGTTACTTGTGGCCACCCTGACAAAGTCTGCGACGCCATTTCCGATGCCATTGTTGATGCGTGTTTGGCGATTGACAAGCACGCTCGTGTTGCGGTTGAAACTTGCATCAAAGGAATGCCGGAGAAGAGCGTTATTGTTCTCGCAGGAGAGGTTTCACTCAAAGGTGAGACGCCGGATTACGCAGCGATAGCACGTCAAGCGGCGGCAGAGATAGGTTACACCTCTCACGATATTGGCATGGATGCGACAGATCCATCGTTGTGCGATGTTTTGGTATACGTAACAACACAATCGGCCTTTATCGATCAAGGGGTCAATCGCGACAGTATTGAATCACAAGGGGCCGGCGACCAAGGTCTCATGTTTGGATATGCTTGTGATGAAACAGAAGCTTACAGTGAGTTGGAAGGGCGTTTCTTTCCACTTGCAGCAGCCCTCTCTCAACGCCTTTCACGTAGGCTAAGAACGGTGCGAGAAGAGAACATACTGCCATGGGCTCGTCCTGATGGAAAGACACAAGTGACGGTTGCTTACGACGAAAACGGGGCAATCAGCGGTGTTGACACGGTTGTTGTCGCCATACAACACGACAAGCGACTCAAAGATCAATTTGATGGTTCTGTAGAATCCGAACTTGCTCACGTACGGGAAGCCATCACGAAGCATGTGGTTGAAACAACGATACCGAAGGAATTGCTGCTTCCGGGTTACAAGCTTATTGTGAATGGAACGGGTCGTTTCGCAGACCCAGGTGGTCCTTATGCGGACGCAGGGTTGACCGGTCGAAAGATCATAGTCGACACATATGGCGGTCTGGGACGACACGGTGGCGGTGCATTTAGTGGAAAAGATCCATCAAAAGTCGATCGCAGTGCCGCATACGCTGCACGTTGGGCTGCGAAGCACGTCGTTGCTGCAGGTCTTGCAACAAAGTTCGAGATTCAACTCGCCTACGTTATCGGTGTTGCTGAACCGGTAAGTCTGATGGTGGATTCGTTTGGAACAGGCAGCGTTTCAAACGAGGAACTTGCTCGACGTGTTGAAGCAACCTTTGATTTCCGACCGGCCGCAATCGCACGAGACCTTGACTTGCTTCAACCAATTTACAAAGAAACATCTTCTGGAGGTCACTTTGGCAGACCACCTACAAACGAAGGGCACTTCCCATGGGAGCGCATAGATTCCGAACGAATTGAAAAACTCCTTCATTCGTGAACTTTGCAGTCTTCAAGCCGATTCGCTCAAGTGCTGTTAACACCTCGCAGGAATTGGTCCGATGTCGCAACTCTCCATTCGTGCAGTCGTTTTGGTTGGTTTGATGCTGCTCGCAAGCGCATCACCAATCGCTCAAGTAGCACGAGCAGACCCTCAAATCGAACTTCAAGTTGACGCGAGTCACATGATTCTCACTCCCGGTGAATCAATGAATCTAACTCTTACAATCGAAAACAACGGTTCTTCGATTGAAACGTACAGTATTGAAACCTCAACCGTTGGTCTTTCCACGCTGTGGACTGCAACACCTTCATCCAATACCGTCTCAAACGTTTTGCCCACATACAACACGAGTACCACAATTGTAGTCCAACTTGCTGAAACAGCAACGCCGAGCGACAACGGCAAGTTTACAATTTACGTCAATGATAGCGATGATACGGTGTCCTCATCAATCGATGTGTTCGTAAGTGTGGCCGTTGTTTACAATCCCCACCTCGATGCCACAGGGGTCGGTGATCAAGGACTTCTAGCACTCCAACCGGGTCAAAGTGTTGACCTTTCCATTCCGGTAAGCAATCATGGGTCTGTCATGGACTCGTATCTATTGGAGGTTGGAGAGGAGCCAGATCTTTCTGGATGGTGGGCGAACTATTCTTCCAGTGGTTCCACCAATACGACCAACACTCCTCCATCTTGGTCAAATTCGGTAAGCGATGTGCTCATTTTTGGTAATTCCTACACATCTAAACACGGCCTTTCATCCATACTCGAGGAATTGCTTCGAAGTGCGAACAGTCCCAGCAACACCTCGGACTTCACCACAGGAGGTCACTCGATTTCGGACCATTGGGACGATGTTAACACCAGCGGTAGTCCTCAAAACCTCTCACTCGCCTCAGGTGTCTGGGATACGGTATTGCTTCAGGACCAATCACAAACACCCGGTTTGAATCGCACAACTTCGCAGTGGCTGGAAGGTAAAAACGGAAGCATCCATCTTGCAGAGCGAATCGATGCCGAAGGAGGTGCTACAATGCTGTTCATGACGTGGGGTCATCGCAGCGGTGATTCTACGTTGACGACATTGTACCCAAATTACACTGTGATGCAAAATCGAATCGAACAAGGCTACATTGACTATCGCGACAACATCTCACTTTCAACCTCCGCTGAAGTGTACATCGCTCCAGTCGGTTTGGCTTTCAAGCACATTCACGATTCAATCGTTGGTTCAGGCGGGGATCCTTTGGATTCAACTTCAACGTTCTACCAACTCTATGACGGTGACGGCACACATCCTTCAACGTCTGGGTCGTATCTTGCGGCTTGCGTTTTGTTCACAGCCCTGACAGGTGACACTCCTGTTGGACTCACAGACAACACAACCCTTGATGCAACGCTTCGATTGACACTCCAGCAAACCGCAGCTGAAGTCGTTTTGAACGGTTCAGCAACCTACACATATCCCTGGGAAACCGCCCCGACAATCCAAGCAATGAATCAGAATACGAACATTCCTACGGGCTGGGAAGTACGCTGGCTTGACGACCAGATTGAGAATCTATCCGCCAACGGTCAGGAAACAGCCACGCTGCGAATTTCCATTCCATCGGATGCAAGTCCAGGAGCAACCGGTTTGCGATTGTATGCAGGATCGTTGTTTGGAAATCGAACAACCTCTACTCTGATGGTCGTCGATGTTCAGGCCGATTACGACCTCCAGGTGGATTTCCTTCAGTCATCCGATGCCTTCCTTCCCGCTCAACAAACCAACACAACGGTCCGCTTGACGAATACAGGGACTGCTCCAACAACGTTCGATCATGCATTAAGCGTCACCTCTGGACCGTGTACTGTTTCGCTCTTGTCACACACCTCGACAATTGCTGTTGGCGCCAATGAGGACCTTCCGTTCCAAGTTAACGTGGGAACAAATGCGAACGTCGGAGACGTGTGTACACTTCGCCTGACATCGACACTGGATTCGGATTCCAGTGTTTCCTTCGTTCGCGACTTTTCGTTTGAAATCGATCGAGACGTTGATTTCGTTCTTCAAGGGCCGAGCGGCCCAACGCTTCTCGAACCTGCGGTCGAGACGAATTTGGAAGTGCGTGTTTTCAATACTGGAAGCGAAACAGAAACGTTTTCTCTCCAAATTAACAGCAATGCTTCTTCTCCTGTGACTCTCACTCTTGATGGGCCTTCATCGGTCTCTGTCGCTGCTGGAGCATCGACAATTTGGACCCTTAAAGCGACGGCTTCCGTCGATTCCCTTGGATTGTATGAACGCCTCGTAACGGTCACTCACGATTCGCTTATCGAGCAGAATCTATCTTTGGATTTTGACGTCCAANCCGTCGCTTCACTNCAGCTCATGGGNCCACTTGACGGACGAATTGTTGTTCAATCAGGAGGNGAATCNTCTGTAACTNTAGCCATCGAAAACGACGGTACGTCCAACATCACTCTNGACACTTTTACAATCACCGGTTTACCTGGAGGTGTAAATGCTGTGCTACCCGATGTTAAGGAATTCTTCCTCGAGGCAGGATCCATACACAATGTAACGTTAACAATGACTGCATCCGCAGCAATCAGTGCACGCACGGACTCCCTCTCTCTGCGTCTCTTATCCGACTCAACAGAGGCGCTGCTTGCGGTCGAACTTCAGGTTGTTGACAGAACTTTGGCAAAATTAAGTCCGAACACCAACCAAATCATTGCAGGTCCTGCTGCTCCGACAAACGTCACCATTGAAGTGACCAACATCGGGACCTTGCAAGACACATTCCTTCTGTCCATCGGGGCGGGCGAAACCTCGAATTTCTTTGAACTTTCATTGTCCAAGACATCTGTAGTCCTTGGTGTTGGCCAATCGGAATCGGTTGTTTTGAGCGTAAGAGAGACATCGATTGGGGCAAACTCGATTGGTTCGCCGATAAACATCGTTGCGACATCGACCTTGGATTCCTCCTCCACGGACACCGTTATTCTTACACTCATACCCATGAACGCGGGTTCGGAAATATCCGTAGTAGACGACGATGCATCAGCCGAAGCGGGCGGACTCATAAACGGCTCTTTCAGTGTGAGCAATACAGGAAACAGTGTGGATGTGTTTTCCCTGTCTTCCGTGAACATTGATTGCGTAATGGAATCCTTGGTTGAGTTGCAGCCGGGTGAATCCAAGACCTTCCCCTACACCTGCAATGTCCCCTACGACGGTAATGCCGGTTCGAACACCTTTTCCTTCCGTTCGGTATCAAGCGCTCGACCGGATTCTGTCCACAACCAAGTTGTTTTTTACACAATTGAAGCAACATGGAATTCAGACACAGCGGTGAACATCACCGTAGACCAAAACGAATTGACGCTTCCTTATCTCGGAGGTTCTTCGACGACGGTCAGCATAACCAACCTTGCGAACATTCAGATAACCGGGCGTCTTACCGTAACAGGTGTTTCTGAAAGTGTGATTCAATGGCACTTCAATGACACGCTCGGTGAGCAAACAGACGAATTCACACTCGAACCAGGTGCATCCGAGATTTACGTTGTTCGATTCGACTCAATGACTGCATACGAAACCTATGCAGAAGTGCGCATCAAGGCATTTGTAAAGATCGATGGAAGTAGCTTTGATGCGGAATCAGACATCCTTGAACTCCAAGTAAATGGTGAACCCCAACCGCCGCAAGGAGTCTCCTTGCTTGGGATTGAAATCGGTAAGCAAACCACGCTCCAAATCATGGCGATTGGTTACATTCTTTTCGCACTGGCAGTTGTATTCATCCGCCTGCGGAAACCCCGTGCAGAAGCGACGGAATCCGAAGAAAGTGAACAAAAAGAGGATGAAGAAACCAAAGAATATCCGTTGGGTCCGAACGAGTGTCGAATGGACACCAACCGTCGCATTTCATGCCCATCTTGTGAGGCGAGACTCGCAGTTCCTGGTGGCAATGAACCGCCGTTCCGTTTCACGTGTCCGACCTGCGACTCAAGCATCAGGGTTGTCGAATACGGCTCAGCACCGAAGTTCTGATCACGACATTTTTTGAGCGATGAGCAGAAACGCGGTGTGGCCAAACGGACCGTTGACTGGGCGCATGCCACCTTTGCTGGCTTTTCCCCATTCACGTTCGATGATTTCACCAGCCCATTCGACGTTAAGTCCCGATTCTTCACAAGCAATCCATGCCTGCTCCAGTTGGCTTGAAACGGGGCAATAGCATGAAAGCCGACCTCCAATTTTGAGAAGGTGTGCTACGGCTCGAATTGCGGAGGGATGCTCGGGTAAATCAAGCAAAACGGCATCGACGTTTGATACGTTGGTTTCGATTTCGTCAATTGCGGTCTCTATTCGCCCGTCGATGTGCGAATGCTTTGGAAATTCGGGAACTGCCTGCGCAAGCTTCTCAAGGTTTTCCAGACCGACAACGGAATGCTCCTCTCTTGGTTCGATGGTAATCAGATGACCTGTTGCTCCCAAAACGCGTGCAAGATGCATGGATTGACCTGCAGAGCCCAATCCTGCTTCCAGAACAACATCTCCTGGACCGATTCCAAGCCGAGTAATGAAAATGCCAGCATCTTTGGAACCAATGGTCTGGGCTCTTCGTTTCATTCCTTGAAACAATTCAGGCAGACGAGGGGGGAGATGCGTGAAGGTTTTCGACCCGATTTGGACTGCTGCTCCTAAAGCAACAGAGGACAGGGTTTGTTTGGGATTGAACACGCCAATACCTTTGAATTTACGACTCTCATCAACCAGTTCAATGATATGAACGCGCCCATTTTCCTCAACAAGCGCCGCAATCTTCTCCTCGGCCATGGACTTCCGAAGGCGTCTGTATCATCAGACTTTTCCACATTGTGGAAAATCTGCGAAAAAGATTGTAGAATCAAAAACAGACTAGCATTATATAATCCGTGGTATACGAGTTATTATGCCAATTGGTACAAAACCGCTTTCAATTGTTTTGGTCGTGCTGTTTTTGGGCAGTCTGACAGGTGGATTTACGTCCGTCCTCAATCAGACCAATCCGGAGGTACTTGAGGAAGAGCCAGAGATCCAAATGGCTTCTCAGGCAACCAGTCCAGGCCATGTTGTCTTTGGACAATACATCTCATCGGACAATTGTGGACATTGTTCAAAGAATGGCGGAGGATCCGATGCACATCACTCGCTCAAGCAACTCCACCCAGACGAATATGTCTACGTGACGTACATGTCTGCCTCTTACTCAGATACAGATACCTCCCGAGCAGGAAACGTTGGCCCCTACAATTGGGCTTGGAGTAGAGGTGGAGCTCCGGATGCATATTTTGGTGACCGAACGGATGGAAGTGGAGGGCCGGGCTCCAATGGTTGCAATGTAGGTGGTGCTGACACCTCCTCCACATCCTATGACGCCACGTTTAGCAACGGCGGGTGCATGATGCCTGCATCCACCGTCAACAACTACGGAATGAGCGCAGCCATTAGCCAATCTGGCTCGTTTTACAACATTGACATCTCATACAGATACACGGGCTCGGGCAGTTCTGCAAGCAACATGAAACTCTACGCTGCTTTGGTCGACGAAGATTGTACAGGTTATTCCTATCGTTCAGGTATTCCTCACGGATACAATTGCTGGATGGCATGGCTTACGAGTGGAGACACGTACAAATCGAAAAACGCAGGTTCTGGAAACGCATTTGCAAGTGTAAACCCAACCTCAACTTCCCAAACCGTTTCATGGACGAGCGTCCCATCCTCCGTTGTCCCCGGAGGGTTGAGCAAAGCCATTGTTGTTGGCGTTCTCATGACAGGAAACAGCGTCTCATCGGGCGGCTCAAGCCCGCACGTATACCACGCAGTTGATTCAACAATGGGTCCAAAGATGGATTTGTCCATACCGAGTTTCACTGCCTCCACATCAGCCGGTGATTCTTACAAAAGAGGTGATGTTGTCACCCTCGATGCAACCGTTGCCAACACCGGCGACCTTGCCTACAACAATGGAGGCTCTGTGAAGTTCTACTACCTCCTCAACGGAAACAAGAATTACATCGGTCAAGCAACGCCAATCAGTTCAATGGCAACGACTGGTTCAACCAGCACCATGAGCGCACAGAAAACGTTCGATACCAGCGTTCTGCCTGAGAACGGATGGAAGACGGTGTTTGGAGCCGAGCTTTCTACCTCGGGAGAAACCGTTACCTCAAACAATCAGGCAACAGTGGAAATGGATCACGACCGTCCTCCAACGTCGAATTCTCCTCAGGTGATTGGGAGTACAGACATCAACCGAGGGGAATATTTCTCAGTTCTTGCCAAAGGAAGCGCAAACGATAACGTTGACAGCATCGATTCACTCACGTTCGATGTCGAGATCTCTCCTGCTGGAACCAACCAATGGTCGAGTAGTGTCGTGACTGGCGGAACAAACATTCTGTACCTGGGTACCCCGAGCGAGGGACGTGAATATTATCTCTTGCCAACGGTTGACATGCCTGCCGGTTTGTACGACATTCGTAGCCGGGCCATCGATGCACGTGGGCAAACCTCAGGTTGGTCCATGACCACCAATGCATTCGACTTGACGAATGCACCACCATCGATTACACCAAACCAAGTAAGTCCAGTACCGTGTGATGTCGCGACCAAGGTCGATATGACAGGCATCATCACCGACCCTGAGACACCTTTGTCGGCATTGGACATAACGAGCAACCATGCATCCTTTGTCGATTGGCATCCTTTGACAACTGAGGTCGAAGTGTTGTTTGCTTGGGATGCAACACAAGGTTGTCCACTTGGCCAGCAAGGTATTGAAATTTTCATGGACGATGGGGCCGATTATTCGGAGCAAGGCGCGCTTCCCTACGGAACCTTGCTGTTCAACATCTTAGAGAATGGACAACCTCGATGGCAAGCTCTACCCACTCAAATCATCGACGAAGGTTCCATTGGAACGCTTAGTTTACTGCCGTTTTTGTCCGATACCGATTCAACAGGGAACATCGTATCTGCTGAAGATTTGACGTTGGAAATTATTCAGATGTCAACCAACGATGTCTTTGAAGCGAGGTTGGAGGGAACCAACATCGTATTTTCGACCGTGGACGATGATGTGAACGGTGAATTGACGGTCACGATTCGGGCAAGTGATGGTGATCAGTACGCCGATCAAACACTTATTGCGAAGGTCAACCCAATCAACGATCCACCACGACTCGACATGGACAGCCTTCAACAGGAACCAATCAAGTTGGGCACACAGCGTGTCGTCAATCTCATGGCCCATTTGACGGACGTTGATAATCTCGACAGTGAAGCCTTCATCACGGTTTCATCGGATGAACAAGGCGCAGCAAAATACAACCCAATCGACGGAACCATGACGTTAAACTTCCAGAGTTCAGGAACGCATGACGTTATTATCAACGCAATCGATCGGTACGATTCCAACACTTACACGCTAACAGTCGAAGTTTTCGATGCCTATCCACTGTATGTGGCCAAAGAAAGCGATGGAGGAGGTCACATGTACATCATTATGGAAAACGCTTACATCGACCAAATACCAACCGCCAACATTTTCCTGACCGATACAGCACCGACCTTTACTTCAATTGAAACCACATGGAACATTTGCAACGATGAAACAGGAACCTGCGACGGACTCTATGAAGTGAATCTTGACATTACTCGGTCCATGGTGGGGTGGGAACTCGATCTCGACATTCCCTCGCTTTTCATGCCGGATCAATTCGCTCGCCCTTCTGGGTCTGCGTACAAGGACTACTATCAGGTGTCGGTCAAGGCTGTTGATACAAACAACAACGATTACAAAAGCATCACCAGTATTCGCTGGAACATCCTCGAAGAACTTCCACCAATAAGTGAAATGGACGAAATAACCTTGAACGATTACATCGATAGGTTGGCTGATGACATTGCATCACTGGAAACGCAATCTGCTGATGCGCTCAATGAGGCATACAAAGATGAGGTTGCGCTCATTATCGATCAAAAGCGTGCTGAATACAACGATGCATGCGCCGACCCACGTGCAAACTGTCCGAGTCAAGAAATGCAGGCAGAGGATTCCGCTGAAAAATCGGACAAAAACATGAACTTGACCTTAATCCTTGGAATTGTAGGTGCTATCATTGGACTTGCACTGGCGGTAGGACTGCTCCTTCGCAAGGATGGACGTTACAAGTATCATGAAACAAACGATGTCTGGACGCAAGACTCTCTGCCAATTCACGATACCGTTGCCAATTCAATGTACGGGGGAGCCGCACAAATCTTCCAACAACCGATTCCACATCCTCATGCTCATCCTGCGCCACTCCCAGTTTTGCCGCCGATGGTTCATGCTGGACCCCCACTTCCACCCGGCGGACTGCCTGCTGGATGGACCTTTGAACAGTGGCAATACTACGGTCAGCAATACCTTGATCGTCTGCAGCAGTGAAACTTTGAATTCTATGGCTCATGCTAAAGTCCTAAAGAGGATGACAACGAGGAGACATCATGCCTGAGGGTGAACCGTCGGATGATGTCATCGAAGAAGATGACTCTGAAATGGTCACTGTGTGGGCACCAGAGCCCTCCAATCAAGGCGATGGAATCCTGTCCACAAGTATCGAAGAGTGGATTAACGAAGTTAAATTCGAAACGACCGAGGACGTACCGATACCAGAACGCTTAGTTGATCAAGTGATTGGCCAAGAAGCGGGATCGGTCGTCATCAAGAAGGCTGCTGAACAACGTCGTCACATGCTCATGATCGGTGACCCGGGAACCGGAAAATCGATGCTTGCTCGCTCAATGACTGACCTCCTTCCTCAGGATGCGCTGGAAGATGTTCTGGTTTATCCGAATGAAGACGATGAAAACGAACCCCGTGTTCGTTCGGTCCCCGCAGGGCGGGCTGAACGAATTGTTCGCATCCAGAAAGAAGCCATCCGAGAGCAAAAAGAAAAAGCACAACGCATGCTCCTTATTGGATTTGGAGCGGTTGCATTCCTTCTTGTTATCGTAGCTATCCCAAGCGGAGACATTCTTACCCTCCTGTTTGGAATGTTCCTGCTTATGTTCGGTTACATGTTCATCCGAAGCCGTCTTGGTTCGGGTGACGAGGGACGAATTCCGAAGGTCCTAGTAAAGCACGAACTGGACGAACGACCTCCATTCGTCGATGCAACAGCCACGCTTTCAGGTTCTCTTCTTGGAGATGTTCGCCATGATCCGTTCCAATCTGGAGGAATGGAGACACCTGCTCACGATCGGGTTGAACCAGGCGCAATTCACCGAGCAAACAAAGGTGTGCTCTACATCGATGAGATTAATCTCCTGCGTCTTGAGGAACAGCAAGCCCTGCTTACAGCAATGCAAGAGCGTGCTTTCCCAATCTCAGGTCGTTCTGAGCGGTCCTCTGGAGCGTTGACAAAAACAGAACCGGTTCCTTGCGATTTCATTCTTATTGCAGCAGGAAATCTCGATGCAATTCAGGGAATGCATCCAGCACTTCGCAGTCGTATCCGAGGATACGGGTACGAAGTCTACGTAAACTCGGAAATGCCTGATACAAACCCAAATCGAAAACGTCTCATTCGTTTCATTGCCCAAGAAGTTCGCCGTGACATTGGGACCACCCGTGAGATTCCGCACTTCGATAAATCTGGAGTTTCAATAATTCTCCGTGAAGCCCAACGCCGTGCTGGACGAAGAGGTAAACTCTCTCTACGTCTTCGTGAGCTTGGCGGATTGGTTCGAATTGCTGGCGATTTAGCAGCAGAAGACGGAGCCCCCTACGTCACGGACGCCCACGTTCTTGCAGCACGCTCGATTGCGAAGCCGCTTGAACAACAGGTTGCGGACCGCATGATTGAACGCCGTTTGGATTATGCCCTTGTTGTTAATTCAGGCAATCGAGTTGGTCGCGTCAATGGACTTGCGGTGCTTGGTGCGAATTCTGGATTGTCGGACTTCTCCGGCATCATGCTTCCTGTCGAAGCACTCGTAACGCCCTCACAAGGTGGTGGCGGAAAGATTCATGCAACTGGTGGACTCAGTGATTTGGCCAAAGAAAGCGTCACAAACGTTAGTGCGGTCATCAAGAAACTGACTGGGAAAGACGTTTCGGATTACGATATCCACATCCAATTTGTTGACACTCATGGTGTAGATGGCGATTCGGCTTCCATCACCATTGCAACTGCCGTAATCTCTGCATTGGAAAACATCCCAATTCGACAAGATCTTGCCATGACTGGTTCGCTCTCAGTTCGCGGAGAGGTCCTC
>PBSP01000014.1 GCA_002726845.1 Methanobacteriota archaeon
CCCGCATCATCGAGAACCCATCGCGCTAATCCTTTGAAGCATGCGGTCTGGTGCTTAATCTGAGGTAAAAAGGGTTTTATTCACTATGAATCTGATTTTAATTATTATGCATTCAATTGACTGAATCGTATTTTTTCCTTTAACAGGTTTTTCTGTAGAAAAATACTATCTGATCTGTGGCAAATAGGGATTTACGATTAACCATGATTTAAACCCCACCGTAAATCAAAATTTTTTCCTTAAATTAACGTGATGTGACGAATTAATTGTATGCATGATGAATAATTCCTCAGTAATATTGAATAAGTATGTCGATATCCACACATCAATGTTAGGAGAAGTTGGCGGCAAATGGCTGGACAGATTACATCAACATGTAGCAAAAGATTTGCGTGGCAAAGGATGGTCACAAAATGAAATTGCGGAAAAACTGGGGTCGACTCAAAGCACGATTTCGAGACACTTACAAAAACCAACTATTAGCCTAAGTGCCTCTGCTGACGAAGCAATGGTAGATTCATGGGCCAGTGAGTTGTCACAAGCTCTTTCATCAATTGGTCCTGAAGCTAATGTGGTAAGGCAAAGACTGATTGTTGAACTACAATTTACTGGTAACCAAACGCTGAGATTTGACAAAACCCTGACAGGTTTGGACCTCGACAGTGGCCAGATGGAAAGAGCATTGCTCAGAAGGTTAGAATGGGCAATCGGAAGGCTAGATGTAAATCGTATCAAACACATACTTCCCGCCGTTGGAATGAATATTGCCTCATGCACCAAAGGTGCCAGGGAAACTCAAGATGTTGCTGCATTTCCCGGACGAATCGCTATTGTCAACGGCAAACTACGCCATCACGAAACCCCAGCCTTCGGTGTCTCAAATCACCTCGCTTCGATTCTAATACAAGCACACACGATGAATGAGGCAAAAACCTCAATCATAAATCTGAGGCCAGAAATTACTAATGAAAAAGTAAATGTTGACAAAGTACAGCAAATCTGTGACCAACTAGGCTATTCATTTGCTACTTGCAACAAAGGTAAGTTGATTGGCTCACATTCCAAAATTGACGTCATTCTTGATGAGGGGGGATATGGTTGGGAGCCAAGCCTGTATATTCTGGCGCACAATCCCCTTGAGTTAATCGATCGAACTCATCAGATTGCCGCACAAATTGGAGGTGTAACAAATGAAAACTAAAATGATATTTTGTATAATGCTGCTTGTAACTGCATCTACTGCCGGCTGCCTTGGATTTCTAGAAGATAACAAGGAGGTGATTTGTGAAGTATTGCCTGCTGGACATGAAGATGATGGAAAATTGCGCATAATCAGTTACGACGTTCTCGCATTAAGTGACAGCATGGTTGAGCAATTTACTAACGAAACCGGATATGAAGTTGAATTCATCAAAGAGGATGATGCCGGTGGAATTCTTGACCAGATGATGCTAACAAAGAACGCTCAGCAAGCAGATTTAATGATCGGACTTGACAATACTTACCTACAGACTGCAATCGAAAATTGCCTGTTACGGGAAACGGGATTTACCAGTAATGACAACTACCAGAATATCAGTTCATCGGCACTGGAACCTTATTCAGGGCCGCTAGCAATACCATTCGACCAAGGACCAGTTTGCTTGAACTACGATGAAAATTTTGTTGATGGAGACAATGTAACGGCGCCTACATCACTGTGGGATTTAACCAGCGAAGTTTGGAAGGGCAAGGCTGCTTTCCCCTCGCCGGTGACCTCATCGCCCGGTCGATCATTCATGGTGGCTACCATTGACTACTTTGAGAATGATGAAGATGATACAACAAATGCCTTTGATTGGTGGCGAGCGATGGCCCAAAATGAAGCTATCTTCACTTCGGGTTGGACCGAAGCATATGAGACCCACTACACCGGTGGATATGGTGAATACACAACTGGCCACATTGGCGATGCACACATCACTGTCTCATATTGTCAATCTCCCGGTGTAGAGGCGTATTACGCAGAAAATTACACCCATTCAACCTCACTTGTACTGCCAAAAGCAACGATTCAGCAAGTAGAATATACTGGCATAGTCAATGGAGCGGCAAATGTTCCCGCAGCTGAATTGTTCATTGAGTATTTACTAAGCCCAGAAATAAACGCACAAATGCCGGAGAATAACCTGATGTATCCGGTTCTGGAGGGCTATGAATTACCAGAAACTAACGGTTACAGATACCATTCGGACATATCAACTGAAAATTCGGATATTGAAATTGCGACAATCAATAACAACATGGGTTCATGGTTAAGTCAATGGCAATCGGCAACTGAATGAGGTGTAAGATTGCGGTATTCAAACCAGCATCGTTTGCTGGTTAACTCCACTCAATGGAGTGTCGTGTGCGGATTCATCGCCCTTACCCTCACTCCCTTGGTTTACGCCATTGCACGACTTGAGTCTGTCACCGGAATGAGTTCAATCGCCGCTATTGGTGCCTTTTTTAACGGCAAAAACACACTCAATGCTCTGGAATTTACGATACTTGAAGCAACACTATCGACGCTATTCACCGTAGTGGTTGGATTGCCACTGGCTTGGGCCCTAGGACGATATAATTGGTCACGAATAAAATTATTGAGGGCGATTTTAGCAGTACCATTTGTTACACCTTCGATAATAGTTGCCATGGGATTCCTCATGCTGATTGACAGCCCTGGGCCACTGACTGCAATAGGTATTGATTTACGGCTTGAAACTGGACTAATTGGAGGGATTGCCTCAGCAACAGGTTGGTCGAATCCTGGACATCTAATTGCTCTAATTACTGCTCATGTGTGGTTCAACATCTCATTGGTAGTTCGATTTATTGAACCAACATTATCCACCATGAATCGAACTTGGGAAGATCAGTTGCGGTTTTTACCTGGCGGTCATAGCCGGTTATCCCGATTAAGGAATCTTTGGCTGCCAATACTCGGCCCTGCGACGCTCTGTGCCGCGTCATTATGCTTCGTTTTTTCGTTTACCTCATTTGCTCTAGTGAGGTGGTTAACTCCAAACCAAGATACTTTAGAGACGCTAATGGCAAAGTCAGGAGGTTCAGCCGGAATATACGGATACCGAATTGACACTAGCGAAATTGTTCTTTCCACTTCACTTGTTCAATTATTCATTCTTTCAATAGCAATAATTACTGCTGCAGCCATCCAACGAAGGCACTCATCTATGCATGCAACAATCTCCGAATCATTATCTAAGTCTAGTTCTCAAATGCCAACCAGACCGGCAAAAATCACTATCTTTGCGGGATTGCTTTTTGCTATCACACCGATGCTTATGGTCGTCATCGCCTCATTTAGAGTTAGAAATAGAGGATCAACCGATACTGAATTTACTAATTCTGCATGGCTAGAAGCATTGTCAGGAGACTATTCAACAACGCCAATTCCTGAAGCACTATCTAATTCGCTGGTATATTGTTTAATCACCTTAGCAGTAGCCTTGCCGACTGGCTGGATTATCTCGTCATGCATTGCTCGTCTTGAGCGAGAAAACCGTTTAAAAACGGCGCAACTGGTTGAATTTGGGACCATGATACCACTTGCCTTATCTGCCGTAATGATTGGTTTAGGTATCCTGCTGGGTCTGTTAAAATGGTCGCCAAATCTATTCAACTGGGCATTTATTCCAGCCATCCCCCACATCATAATCACCACTCCTTTCGTCATAAGAATACTATTACCAGCAATTAGGTCATTAGATGTGACATATTATGAACAGGCAATGATGTTAGGTCTCGGACCACTAAAGGCTTGGTGGCATGGTAAAGCAGCATTTTTACGCGCCCCACTGGTTGTTGCGGGAGCCTTGACAATGGCATTTTCTCTTGGAGAGTTCGGCGCATCGTGGGTTTTGATACGCTCCGGGTCTTGGGACACCCTATCGGTACTTATTGATCAATTGATGAGTCAGCCCAAGTTTAACCCACTGATTCAGCCGATGGCAATGGCCGCAGCAACGGTGTTAATGGTGTTGACTTTTGCGCTATTTTTTATCGCAGAAAAGTTTAGAGATAATTCAGAAGGAAGTGGATTTTGATGAATGACAGAAACATACTGGAAGTCCAAGTTGTAGCAAAGTCATTCAACGGCATAGACATATTCAGAAATTTGTCAGTTTCATTGCAGGAGGGCGAAATAATCTCGATAATTGGACCAAGTGGGTGTGGCAAGTCAACACTACTCAGAATGATCGCTGGCCTTGAGGATATTACAGCTGAGGATAGTATCAATTGTTACTATCCTAGCACTGATTTAGGATTTATATTTCAAACGCCTATCCTCTATCCACATCTAAATGTCGGCGGCAATATCCTGCTTGGAAATAGGGAAAAATTAACCAACATAGACAAGAAAAAGGTGGTATTAACAGCCTTGAGCAATGTTGGTCTTGATGATTTTGCAGACCGTAAAGTAACATCCCTGTCGGGTGGAGAGGCTCAACGTGTGATATTGGCAAGAGCATTGCTCGCTCAGCCAAAATTACTGTTGTTAGATGAACCATTCTCTTCACTGGATATTGATGCAAGAAGAAGTCTTGCCAGTGAGGTAAAAAGCATTATCAAAAAACGTAATGTTAGTGCAATACATGTCACTCACGATTTAAAGGAGGCGAAACTAATTTCCGATAGGGTGGTCAATTGGTCCAACATCTGCACACCAGTCATCACAAGCAATAATAACGAGCAAGCATAAAGATTACATGAGCCAGATGCCAGCAGTGCCGATTGAAGTCCTACCATACGTACGAGGGATTCAGTTAGTATTGTCTAGATATGAAGGCTATACCAAAGGAAAAAGACGTGAGGCTGACAAGTTAATTCGCGACGAAATTAAACGCGCCGGCACACGAGCGAGAAATCACATTACCAATATCCAAGATGTGGCATTCAAGTCAAGCAATTTGTCAATTGCCAAAGCAGCAAAACTCGCCACCACAAAAATCGATTCTCTAATCGAGGATGTTGATAAGTCGATTACGGGTATGAATCATGCATTTTTTTCTGGCTCTCGTTCTGCTAAAGTTTCTGATCTCAAGAAACTGATAAAACACGACCACGATGCGATTGAAATGGTTACCAAAGCAATAAACATAGCTAATAGTGCAGAGCACGCACTTAGTTCCAGCAAACCGGACCAAGAAATAATTAATCTTATCCAACAATGTCAACAAATGATTACTAGTTGTCAAGGATTTTTCAATTCAAGGAACAAAATTCTAGGTGGACTAAGGCAGAAACAGAAATGATGTGGTAAAATGAGCAGTAGATTTAGATGGCGAGATAATCCAAACATATTGGCAAAATTAGTTGATGCTAACAATTTGAAAACATGGCAAGCTCAAGAAGTTGTATTGAAACCAAATGAAGCCTGCGTATTCATTGTTGATGGACGAATTGGTGATATCCTAACAGAGAAAGTGGTTGGTAATATCGCTGGGGGTTTTAACAGATTCATCGGCGAGATGATGGGGGTGACAGCAAAAGACCGTCGGCTACTGTTTGCAATGACCGGCCCTGCTGACATAACAATTCCGTTTGCTGGTCACATGCCCAATGGAACAAAAGTAAACGGTTTCGCCAATCTAAGAGTTCAATTACGTAACGAAGACATCCCAAAATTGCTCAACATGTTCGCTAATAGTGCACCTGTCCTTGACAGACGAAGATTAGCCGAGGTTTTACACAATGAGTTGATGATGAGAGTAATCAATCCATCACTTGCCGAGTGTGAGGATGATACTATGCTACGCTCCTCTGCCTTCCAAGATAAGTTCGAGATGCGAGCAGAGGTTGAATTGCGGGCGACATTAACAACTCTTGGATTTACCATGCTAAAAGCGTTTATCACCGCTAACCAAACCGACAGTGAAAAATTAACAGAGCTTCAAGCTCAACTTACGGCAGCCAGTAATACCGAAGGAGCCCATGCTGAGGCCTTGATGGAGAGAATTGCAATAAGAGAGGCTGCCACACTGCGTCGCATAGAGTGCGAGGTTAATGTTGCAAAGGCTGAGGCTGCTGGTAAGGTTACTGTCGAACTAGAGTCCGAGTTGAAAGAACTGCGCAAAGATGAAGCAAGATGGGAAGCAGAACTGAGACGTGATGAAGGAAAGTTGGACCTAAAACTGAAAGAATCATCACATAAAACTGAGCAAGCAATGGCACTTTTTGAACAGGTTCAGGCCAACAAACGTGAGCGAATAAACCAGCAAATGGAGCATCAAAATCAACGTATGGACAAGCAAAATGAATTGCAAATGAAAATGATGGAAATGGCGGCAGAGAATGATGCTTTAACCCCTGAAGTGATGCAGGAATTCCTGCGTCAGCAAACCGCTCAAAAAGCCATAGATGGGCCTGGAGACGAACCAGAGGCTAGTGTTGAAAAGCCAAATGAATATCTCTGTGACAAATGTTCAAAACCGGTGATGTCTGGATGGAACGCATGTCCACATTGTGGCATTATACTATGACAACTGACGCCCAACCTACCACTTGGAGTGTGTGTTAAAATGGCAATTAAGTGGGGTTGTAGGCCATGGAAAGTTTGGCGCAGTCATTGGAATAACAAAACAAAACTAGGCGGCTATCGACTACCCATTGCCCTAATCTGTGCCATAATCATCGGCTGTGGACTAGGATACTTAGCCATCAATAATCTTGCAGCATGGCGTGACTGGCAAGCATTCTCCCCACAGACAAAATTAGATGGTATGATACCATTTATTCCATGGATGATAGTACCATATGCCACACTTTACCTGTATTATCCCATGGCAGCGATCCTGGGAATGAAAGATGAAGCAACTCAACGGGAGAATGTAATTTTCCACCAAATTATAATTCTGTTAACATGCGTTATTTTTGGGATTTTTCTACTAATGCCAGCAGAAGTAACCATTAGAAGTGAGGTATTTGAGGCGAAACTCGGTTTTTGGCAAACATGGTATGATTTGCTTCACGTCGTTGACTCACCATGGAATGCTTGGCCCTCGTTACATATCGTTCAAAGTTTACTAGTTGTATTAGTCATCAATAGATGGTATAGCAAACACAAAAATAATTTTCTAATCTATGTTCTATGGGCTCTCTGGTCCCTACTTGCATTATCGATATTGGCTACCAAGCAACATTTTGTTTGGGACCTGATAAGTGGTATCGGCGTTGCCGTTATTTCATGGAAATTTTGGCTGTTACCGGCATTAGACAGTTGTCAAAGTGAGTCATTGACAACATGCTTCAAAGAGTTATAGTCAGCCGAAAACAGCACTAACTGCATCTCGGTTGGTCAAGTATAGTGTGAGACTGATTCCAGCCATTATCATCATCCATGAACCAACCATCTTAATCATGCCTGTTGCTTGACGCAGGAAATTAATCATCACTTGACGCCCTAGTCCGACCAAGACAGTCACCGTAATCATCAATATTAGTAGACCCAGCATCAAACCACCAATCCCAAGAGTTGTTGCGCTACCACCAAGAGTTCCCAAATAAAGCACGAACGGTAATACTGCAGCAGCTGTGCAATCAATTGAAGCGGCGGCATATCCTATACCGTAAAGATACATATTGCGTCTTGGTGTGAAAATCTCATCATCCTCTGTTGTGCTATATTTATCCACAAACCTCTGNACAAAACCCATTANATGTGAGGTTACACCAAGCANCATCATNGAGCCAAGAACGACNAGTAAAATNGCAATACCNACCGCAATATGATGAACAAGACCTGACTTNTGAAACGCTTCTCCCATTACNGCNGCCAAAATGCCGATNAACAAGAAAAATGTCCACATNCCCAAACCNGANACAGAACCAATGACTATNGGGCTTGGCATTTTTGTTTTCAATTTACCAGCCGCAATCAATTCATCCTCCCGCGCTCCNAGAGACAGGTAATACGAAATGAAACCCGGAAGAACAGGAAACGCACAAGGTGAGAAGTAAACGAGAATTGACAAAATCATGCCCAGAATGAAGACTGCAAAATACGAGGTTGATGGTTCCTCCCAAGCAATCCTTAGATCTTCTGTAGCATTTACTGGCGTGGTTATTGCCAACTCGACAACGGCGTCAAATGATTGCCATTTATCAGTTGGTGAGCCGGTTGCTTGGCGTTCGATAATGTATCCTTCCTCGTCAATTACCATCACTACGGGTATTTGCCCCGCACCGGCAGTGGTGAACAATCGTACTGGGTCTACACTGTCACCGTTAGTCAATTTTGCAGAGGTTGTTGACCCCATTCCTGTTGGGTAACGCGGAACGGTATATTTTGAATCAGATTCGTTGAGATAATCTAAATCTTCACCATACCAACTGCCATAGGCAATAACATGCAGAGTTTTGTTTGATTGATTGGCTAATTCACTCCATGCATTCATGTTATCCTCAAGGTGATACTGCACAGCATGGCAATTACTACAATCATGTGCCATCATATCAAAAATGATGATTGAACCTCTTAGTTCATTAACGGAGAACCAACCAGTTTCATTCACCAATCCAGATTCAATATCAGTTCGATTCAGCGATTCAAACACAACATTAGGAATCGGTTTTGGCTCGGCGTCAGATTGGAAAATGTCATCCATACTATCAAACATGGACAGCGCAGCGAAGGAAATCGCAACAAACATAATTGCCGCAATCCCAAAGGCTTTCCAAGTTTCTGAGCGCTTGAAGACACCCAAGTCCATGGTATCCAAGAGCCCCATAGCATACGCTATCGATAATGATTATTCAAGTAATCCATGACCAGTTTCAGATTAATGGCTGATTCCTTAGCCACTCCAAATCCGAGATATACAATTGACGGATATCATCCAACCCCAATACCAGCATTGCTAATCTCTCAAGTCCCATTCCCCAGGCAAGTACTGGATGTTTGATTCCTAGTGGCTCAGTAACTTCGGGCCTAAAGATACCGGCTCCACCTAGTTCTAGCCACTTTCCACGCCATTTTACTTCAATCTCTAGACTTGGCTCTGTGTAAGGGAAATAGGCTGGTCTGACTCGGACTTCAGGATAACCCATTTTTTCATAAAAAGTCTTGAGGGTCGTGACAAGCATCTGCAAGTTAGCCCCCTCTTCCATTATTATACCCTCAATCTGATGAAATTCCGGTAGATGTGTCCGGTCGATGGCTTCCTTGCGAAATACCCTGTCAACAGTAAACATACGGCAGGGTGTAGTAGGGTTGTCGGCTAGATATTGAATTGTGTTAACAGTAGTATGCGTCCTCAGAAGTCCCCTTTGAGATGTCTCTTTGGAGAATTCTCCACCCCAACCAGTGGAACCTGTTTGGCCACCGTTTTGATGAATCTCAGACCAGGTTTCCATAATTGAATCGGGTAATGCTAATGTTTCCGGATTGTCAAGATAAAATGTATCCTGCATCTCTCTAGCGGGGTGGTCCTGTGGTATGAATAAAGCATCCATGTTCCACCCAGCCGTTTGAACATAATCTTCGATGAGTTCAGAAAAGCCCATTTCAAGAAAGATGTGCCGAATACGCTCGATTAGTGACTGCATCGGATGACTTCGTCCGGTTCGGGGAGTTGATGACTCAAGAGTGACATCGAAAGCCCTAAATTCCGCATTTCGCCAGTTATCAGTCTGTAACAATTCGGGGGTTATCTCGTTGATTACGGCGGTTTCGGTTAACTCATCGGCTGATACTTTTCCGCCCCTTTTTGTCAGTACCCAAGTTCTGTCTGTTGAGACTACTAACTCAATGAAATTTCGACGTTTCTTGAAGTGTTCGAGTAGTTCTTGGTCCACTGATTCTAATTCTGCTGGTAGGCTAGTCAAAAATTGTTCACGAGCCGACAATGCCTCCTCTACCAGTTTATAGTCAGAGCAATCAAACACCCCTGAGTTCATACTTATACCCAATTTTTTGAGTAATCCAATTCCCGGACCTGCCTCGTGCTTGGCAAACGACTGCTGCAAATTAGCCATCGTTGGTTGATCTGTGGCTTTGAACCACTGCCACAAGCGGGCCTCGAGCAGACCTTCACTTACTCCAAGTTGCCCTTGCTCGGCGAGCCTTACTTTTGTCGTTGCATGTTCGGTTATCCGAGCAAAACCTTTGTCGGCGAGACCTTGACCAGCACCAACTGCAACTGCTTGATCATTCCAATCGCATTCAGATAAAATCTCTGATAGTGACCAATCATGCTCCTTATTTGTCAACATGGTTTTGAGCATCCGACGCTCGGTATTAACGAGATTCTCTGCCACCATGTTCTAACCACAGGTGGTAGTCCTATCAAATCTATGCTTGTTTCATCAATTACTAAGCAATTCTATTCTTCTTCAGTATTCCACAACTCAACATTACAATGTTGGCAAATAAAACTCGCTGGCTTTGGACCTGGAAACACAGTCACCTTACCACAGGGCCCACAAACTATTGTTGATTCTATTGGTTCATCAATTGTCACGTCGACCCGATACATCACCCTACCAGCATCTGGCAATTGACCTTCTGACGGTCGCCAGTTTCTGACATCATCTTCCGACAAACCAATGTTACTTTTCAAACTCATACCGACAATGAACAGTAGAATTCCGCTTACACCAACTGTCGAAGCAAGCGTGTAAATACCAGCAACGGTGAAAAATGCCCCGAATGCAATACAAATAAAACCACCAAGAATCAAATTTTCTCGGGGATTGCGTGACATTGAAAATCACTCGTTCAAAGCATTGCTCAGTGACTGAGCAACCCTTT
>PBSP01000015.1 GCA_002726845.1 Methanobacteriota archaeon
CGTTCAGCCGTAAGCCATCCACATCACCGTCCAAAAGTGCATCCCACGGGTCTGTTGGGTCCAATCCGTACGCCAGTTCCCACCCATCCGGCATTCCATCGCTGTCGGAATCGTTTGCACCGGGATCCATCAGTTCCAAATTCGCGAATCTTCCGGGTGACGCAGCAGCAAGGATGTACGTCTCACCGTTTCGAACCATCGTTGCTAAAGAAGAGATTTCTCCTGGAAGTTCCGAATTGGATTGAAGACCGTAATGGGCGAGATGATTTCCTGCCAGCACCCAAAGACCCGCTGATGAACCGACGAGAATTTCATTACCTGTAGGATATATTGCATGAATGTTGTTGGATTGTTCAAGTTCATCAGCGTTTGAACCGGGATGTTCGAGGTTTCCTCCAAACTCCATATCATTGATTTCAAGATTTAATTTGTGCAATCCCGAAGGAGTGCCAATCCAAAGCACGGTTGGAGCCTGTGGATTAGGTCCATCGAGTTTCAGTGCCTGCACTTCTGCAGGATTGCCTTTTGCTCCAAGGTTTAGCGATCGTAAATCGTCGATTCGATTGGGTATTGTCGACGGATTTGCATCGAAAAAGAAACGCCACGATGGTGAGGCGTCGTCCCTGCCCGTTGCAGATTCGAGCGTCATCAAGCCGCGTTCCGTACCGACGTAGAGGACGAGCCCTCCACCCGGTACGCTTCCATGCTCCAACTCGGTTACGACAACATTTTCATCGGTCAAGACCGATTTGAAGTTCACACCCAACTCATACGTTTCTGTTATTTGACCGCCCGTGTTGACCTCAAAGACCATACCGTCTCCGTTTGCACCCAATGCAATGAGTTGTTGACTGGACCCTCCAATCGCAAGCTGATGAACAGCAAATACTTCAATCGCTTCGGTTGAGGACCACGATTCAAAGGGTTCGAGGAATCCGTCGACCTGAATGGCCGCAACATGAACTCCGTGAGAGGTCGCCAAAGCGATTGAGTGAGGACCCGTTTCACCCTCGACGAAAACAGCCTCATGGGCAACGACACCTTGTGGCAGCCAGTGGTCTTGTGTCGTTTGCGTCTCGTAGTTTACCGATGTTACACCGTACCGTGTCAGATAGTGCACACTGGTTTCCAAAGCAAGTATGCTTCGGACGTCGTGATGCATGATTGAAAGCGCATCCTGCACGGCATTGAATGTGAGTGGATATTCGTAAAATGAGGAATCATTCAAGCCAAGTTGAACTTCTTTTAGCCCCGAACGTACAGTATTTCCACCGTCGTTGTATATGTTGTATTCTTCGAGATTCGACAAGGCTTCACCCAGATTTATGGCTGTCACGGTCGGACTTACATCTGCAGATACAACCCCGTCGCGATTCAAATCCCAACCGTCAGCATCACCATCGAGCAATGCGTTTGTACGGTTCAATGGATCGAGTCCAAAATGAACCTCCCAACCGTCAGGCATTCCATCACCAAACGAAGGATAGAGAGGTCGAATTGCAAAGCCATCCCAACTGTAACGATCGGAGTCATCGAGCAACGGGTCGGTGCCCAACCAAAGGTCTTCTCCGACCGCATCCGTGACGTTGCTGGTACATGCATCGAGGATGTTTGTGAAGGACGCATTGAGACCGTTTACAATGAACGGCCATTGCGTCTGAATCGAGCCTTGCGGAAGGGTCGCATAACACCACAAGCCGTCCAATTCAGTTGTGAAATTCCCAGGCATTCCGTATTGGTATTCCTCAGGCGAGGTGAATTTTTCAGCAACAGACAAGAATCCATCACGATTCACGTCGAACCCGTCGTCATCTGGGTCGTCGGTTTCATCGCTTGCGTTGAGAGGGTCAAAATAAGGACAAACGTAGCGTTGGGTCTCCTCGTCAAAACCCCCTGCACGGGCACACATCCACGCTTCAAAACCGTCGGGCATTCCGTCACCATCTGTGTCTGAAACGCGAGGATCCAAGAAGAAACGATCACCGTTTTCATCGAGTGCGCCGGTCTCTCCTCTTGAGAATCCAGGTTCGTTGCAGTTGTCAGGGTAAGGCCAACAGTACTCCTCCGTATTGTTGAGTCCGTCAAGATCTGTATCGTTATCCGCATCGTTTATGCTCTTATCCAGACCCTTCATGGAGACAACACGTCCATCGATTGCTGAAAAATTGCGATATTCTTCGAACAACTCTTCATGCGCATCAGGAATACCATCATCATCGCGGTCGGTGTTGGGTGGCCCTCCACCTGATGCATCGTCTGGGTGAATGTTGGAAACGGGTGCTATCACTGGAAATTGCGACATAAACAGGAGGGCTGCGATGACAGCGAATGTTGTAAGAAAAGTGGTTTGACTTCTACGCAACTCGCTCACCTACGGCCGAACGCCCTAGCCAAACTCCTCGTCTCCACGCTTATAGCAATGATGGAGCGATGTTCATACACGGCTGCGCTGCCATGATTGAATATTCGTCAAAAAATCGCTTCCAACAGCGGTGTATTCAATATCCGTCTGCTCTCGCGTTGTGATGATTCGGATGGGCATGTCAATCACACACCTCGGAACCGGCAGTCGTGGCAATGCAACGCTGCTTAGTTCTGGTTCATCCCATGTGCTCATCGATCAAGGATTCAGCGGTGTTCAGCTTGAAAAACGACTCAACATGCTGGATGTTGCTCCATCTCAATTGGAAGGCATCATCGTCACCCACCACCACTCGGACCATGGCGGAGGCGCATTGATTGCGCAGAAGCGATGGAACATTCCCATCTTTGCCAATCATCGAACCACTGCAGAGCTTGGCTTGCTGCACGAGTACACCCACACCTTCGAGCCCCTCGACGTCTTGGAGTTTGGTAACGGAATTTCATTACTCCCTGTCCCTGTTCCACACTCCGGCGCCGACAATGTGGGTTTGATTGCGAGCCATGGAGGAGAGCGTTCAGCCATCATCTCCGATTTAGGAAGTTGGACCGATGAACTTGTTCACCACGTTCGTGGATGCCAACACATTGCGATTGAAGCGAATTACGATCGTCAGCGATTGTTGTATGGACCGTACCCCTCGTCGCTTAAAGATCGAATTTCCAGCCGAGGAGGACACCTCTCCAACGCACAAACAGGATCGTTTCTGAACCAAGTTTGCACAGATGCAACTCGAACAATTACTTTGATGCACCTTTCGGAAACAAACAACGCACCCCATTTAGCGGAATCGACCGTCCTCTTTGCAATTGATGAGGTGTTTGAAGGTGACATTAACATCTCCTTGCAAGATGGCCCTCAATTTTCTCATTTCATTGGACGTCGGGACGGGGACGGATTTGCCACAAACGCCATCCAACGGATTCTAAGAGAATTGCCCTGACACAACGACCAACATGTCAATGCCTAAATGCAGTCGAGGTACTACGCTCAACAAGGGGAGGACAGTTTGACCCGCCAGAGCAATGCGAACGATGACGATGCTGTGAGTGAAATTCTCGGCGTCATTATGATGTTAGCAATGGTGGTCACCATCATGGGAGGGGTTTGGATTTTCCTCAACCCGTACCTTGTCGCCTTCCACGACAATACCAACTGGAACAGTGCCAGCAACATTGCCGATCGAGTTGAAGATCGCATCGACGTCGTCGGTGATTCCCCTGAAGCAACAGGTACTCGACAAGCATTGTCACTGAAATCCTCATCGATCAATCCTGCGAATCTGGTCGAAGAATGGATGATAGCGTCTGATTTAACGCCGTTTGAGGTTGTCAAAGTTCAAGAGCTCAATGCGAGTTCGTTTCAGTTTCTTGCATTGAACGAGAGCGTCACGAGTGTATCCATCCAAAACCCGACCAATACATCCGTTTTCGAGGTAACACCCAGCTACGATTGGACAATACTTGATCACGATCTCAATAGCGAGACATACCTCATCATCGATTTTCGTAACGCAGCAGGCGAACATGTGCACCGATGGACAAGATTTGTGCTGTCCGGGATGAGCATCAGCACTGCTATCGACGGTGGATTGAACCAAATCGCTCTTATCAACGATGCCAGAATCTCCAAGGATCCATCCACACCGTGGACCATCGAAAAAGCACCCAATCTGCGACTCGATACGCTGGTTGATGGCTCAACTCGCCTCTCGCTCGTGCTGACTGATGTTCAACTGAGTAGTGCATTGGAAAACGGTCAAAATGTTGGGTTCAAGATAAATTCTCTTGGACCAATCCAACTGTTCACTGGCGAATCCTACAATCTACAAATCATGGTGAAAAACACACTGCATTCCGTGATAAGCCCACAATATCACGAAGTTTGGTTGAACGAGTATACGATCAGCCGGGCCTCTGGAACGCTCGGTGATTTCGTAGGGATAACGCCTTACCAGCGCGCAAGTGGCGTTGATGGAATCACGGTTGAAACTCAAGGACAAGCATTGTTCTTGGAGATCGATGTACGAAGGTTAACGGTGAACGCATGATGAAACTTCAGCGTGATGAAGAGGCAGTCTCAGCTGCTGTCGCTACTGTTCTTTTGTTTGGCGGTGTCATCTCCATCATCAGCTTAATGATGCTGACAATGATTCCGATTATTGAAGAACTTGAAGGAAGCGTTGAGCGGCATGACATGTCGGCTCAAATGGTGCAATTCAATCAACAAACCACCACGCTATCTGAGCAAGGCATGCCAGGTGACGTCGTCACACAAGAGTTTGTTCCTGTTGATGGTTCGCTTTCATGGGACATGATGCGTAGCGGCATGTGGTATTCCTCAACTTGGGAGGAGGGACACTCCTTCCGAATACGCGACGTTCTTGACAACGACGACATGCTCAAAATACGTCACAAGGAATCCGAATCCTCTTCGGCATGTTTTTCTGATCTCCGCTTGGGGCCAGACCGCCCGTACCACTACACCGTACCGGATTGGTCTGAGCATGTCGTATTGACAACAAAACCCGGGTTGAGTTTTCCCTTGGGGCCCATTGAAATTGATTTGCTGAGAAATGGAGTTGTCCATGAAACAGCCAAGTTGTTTGTCGATGATGTTCAACAATGGTCGTTTGATGAGGAAGAATGGTCCATTCAATCCTCACAAGAACTTGTTGTTCACTGGATGCGAGGTGATCGTGGAACCACAGAGGTTCGTCCAACCGATGCCGGTGCCGACGGTCTAGGACGCTCTTGGGCGTTACCTTTGCCAGTAGGGACGGTTGACCTTAACATCGTATCGAACGAATTGATGATGGTGAGCGGCAACGGAGACTTTGGCGATTTTACCGAAGTTGCTCTTGCTTCAGACCTCCTTAATGTCGGTACAAAATGGAACAAGACAATTGAACTCAATACCCCGCAAGTGGTCCACATTACCACAACAACGGACGCTCAACTGATGCTATCCGTAGGTGGAGTGGAGGGAGCAACGACTTGGAAAAGCCAAACCGGTTCGATTCACGGCACGTCGTTTACACCACCAACAATGGAAGGTCACCTCTTGCTTTCAAATCCAAACGACGAGGGTTCAACAGTTACATGGAGGGGGTCAGGAATCACCATCGATGCCATGAGCAGTTACAGCATCGCTTGGCCGCCTGGCGAACTGGATGGAGCAAGTACACTGCAAAGCAGCATACCCATTTCGGTTACTTGGACGCATTCAAATGAACCAACAGGTGTCTATGAGTTGGGAGCCATCGATACAGGAATGGAGTCGGGGATGCAAATGCATGTCAACAACTCGAACGAATTCAACATCGAATTCCGAAGTAACGGCCAACAATCCATTGTGAATGTCTCCACCCTTGTGACCAATGAGACGATAGTTGAATCTGGCAATTCTGTATCCATTCCGGTCAGCAATCAGGAGACGTTCATCAACACGACAGAAGGTCATGGCGTCTATGCTCTTGTTGAGCACGGCTCAATCGGTCTGTTTCATGGGCATCATGACGGTGCACGACGATGCGTCTCAATTGGCATAACCGCTTCGGGATGGATTGATTTGAAGATGCCATGGACAAGCATGGGTGGACGAAGCATCGTTGATCTTCAAACCGCGTGGCAAGACGGAGATTATCCCGCAAGTTTGCAAATCGATTTGTACGGATTGGTTGTCGAAGAACCGTACACACCAATTGCAAGCGCATGGGTGATGCAAGTTTCTCGATTCGTTTACGACTTTGAATCGTCGGTTACGGGCATGGAGGTAGCCGTAAGTGGCGGTGCAGTGTTAACCAACCATCCTGAATACAATCCAACCGTTATCGCCGCACCTGCTGACAGAGGAGGACCTGGACCCCGGTTTGCAGCAACCATCCCTGCCCTCCATCCGTCAAGCGACTCCTCGTATGGTGGAGGGACATTATCCATGGAAGTAACCTTGACCAAACGGACCTCACTTGCAAGCGATGTTGCCTATGAAGTTCGACGCGGGTGGGCCGAACCGTACGGTTCCGCAATTGCGCAATCGTCAACTGGAGGATTGGATGCCAGTGAAGACTGGACCGTTTATCCGGGTCGCTTGGATTTGCTGTCCGATTATGTTGGATGGGTCCCCGATCCTGGCTTTGGCACGGTAGAATCTGTCTGGCACACCGCTGGAGAGCCGATTCAGTTTTCGTTGCAAATCTCTTCCCTCGATGCCCATATCTCAGAGGTGATTGCGTGAAAGGCAACGCTTTGCAGAACAATCGTGAAGCTGCCGCAACTGAACTTGGCTACGTCTTTACCTTCCTGCTCGGTGTCCTTTTACTGACCATGTTCAGTATATGGATATACGACATCGAATCTGCAACGCGTGAGCGTTGGAATGAAGAGGCGATTGATGCAAACATGAACGATTTATCGGCTGCAATCGAACGTACCGACATTGCCAGCAGGATTGAGAATTCGTCCTATGCGGAACAGGTTTATTGGAGATCAACGGAGGCAGATGAGTCTCAATTTACGCTTGAATTGACGGATACTCGTCTCATCCTGTACGACGCAGGAGGCGACTTGGATACAGAGAGAGCACTTTCTGGAACCGGTTCTGCACCTCATACGGGAGTTATCGAACTTGCGGGTGTTGAATCCATATGGGTAGTCTACAACAACGGTGTTGTTTCAATCGAACTCGACCGACCGATGTTCTAACGACCCATAATGGCCGAGTGTACTTGCGATTGGACTTCACGCATTCGGGTGCGGGCGCCCAATTCACGGAATACTGCTAAGGCCCGTTGGAGATACTCCATGCGACGTTGCCTGTCGGGTGCAACACCACCGAGTTTTGATAACAACTCACCGATTTGCATTCGCAAATCGTTGGCCTCTGCGATGATCAACGCTTCGCGGTAGCGCTCCAAGGCCTCCTCACTGCGTCCACTGTCTTCAAGGACTTCGCCCAACAAAATCATCAATTCCACCATCGAAACGGGGTCGCCAACATCCGACATGATGTTCAACGATTCTGTGTAGTGATGCATAGAAGTCTCCGCATCGTTCATTTTTGCGTGATAGCGCCCCAGCAAGGCTTGGGCTCGAGCATGGGCAAGCAAATCCTCGGCTTTGTCTGCTCGCTCAAACGCTTCAAAGGCATGCTTTCGCGCCCGCTCAACTTCACCCAAATCCAGAAGGGCACGTCCCAGAATAATTTGTGCACCTAAG
The DNA here is from genome assembly GCA_002726845.1 of Methanobacteriota archaeon. Lineage (GTDB taxonomy): Archaea > Thermoplasmatota > Poseidoniia > Poseidoniales > Poseidoniaceae > MGIIa-L2. Next base: position 7,639 of record PBSP01000015.1, read on the forward strand.
AGCGATTCATCACCACTGATGATCGCCTCAACTTCCGAGTATGCTTCAAGTGCCTTAGCTCGATCGTTTTTCCTTCGGTACAAGTACCCCATGTTGTTGTAGGAGCGAGCTGCTCCCTTTGCATCGCCGAGTTCAACTTGAACCTCCAATGCTTCTTTGTGCGCTGCGAGCGCTTTATCGGTCTGTCCTTGCTTCATGGCGATGTCTGCTTGCGAACCGAGAATCTCGGCGTAGACGACTGGAAGTTTTGCTTCTTTTGCAGCTGCTGTTGCCGTTTCAAAAATAGAGGAAGCTTGCTCGAATCGTCCGAGCATGAGCAGAATATCACCTTGCAATTGCATCATTGGCGCCATCAAGGATGGTTTTAGACGCTCAACATTGACACTTTCAATCAAACTGAGTAATTCCAAGTGGCCTTGAGAAACGAGTTGCCGGCCAAATTCAACAATTTTCTCGATGGCTTCTTGTTCGTGTTCGGAAGCAAGTTCATGGTAAATCTGTTCAAGTGTTGTCTCCGATGACTTGCTAAGTTTACTGTAGTATTGTGCACAATTGTTGTGCACGGTTTGTTTGGTTTGCTCATCAATGCTACGGACCAAGAATTCGCGTATCAAATCGTGCACATCATAAACATCCGCATCGACCTGTCGTGCAAGGCCCTGTTCAACCAAGCTGTCCAAAACATCAATGTCAAGTTCGTGAGCCAAAAGCGCATCAAGATTGACCGACTCTCGGAATATCGAAAGAACGGTCAACACACGTTTTTGCTCAGCGGACAATTTCGAAAAGATTTCTTTCGTGACATAGTGCTCGAGCGTGTCGTGGAATGCCCCTGCAGATGCACCACGATTGATGAGTTCCAGAACCAAAGGATGGCCTCTAGACAATCCGTGGATGTGGAGCCATTGTTCTGTGGAAAGATCTTTGAAACCTGTGAGGATGTTTCGAGCTGCCTCGGAATCGAGCCCATCCAAGGGGAGCACGAGACTCGTGATGCGTCCTTCCGCATCTTTGGTCGGAACAACCGGTTTGAACGAACGGGAGAAGATGACCAAACCGATCGATTCTTCCGAACCAAGCAAGCCGAGAGTCATGGATTGAATGGTTTGAAAAAGAATGGCATCCGATACTTTGTGAAAGTCATCAATGACAATGAGCGTTGGAGTATTTTCCAGCGAATCGATGAGAATTCTGGCCGCATCGTCAGGTTTTGGAACTGGGGTTGCAGCAAGATAGTCTGCAAATGAGGAATCCCCGATGTTAAGCAACCATTCTGCAAGCGATTCAAACAACGCTCGCGAACCTTCCCAATCTTGACAACGGTGATAGAGAAGATTCCTTCGGTGCATGAAGCGTTCAATCAGTTTTGCAGCGATGGTGGTTTTACCAATCCCAGCAATACCTGGTATCATAAGCGTCGTCGCTCGAGCATCGAGGAGATTAACCATATTGTCAAGTTCTTTTTCTCGACCAAAGAAATGGCGAAGCCTTGGTAAGTCCCCAAGCGATGTGACGAGTTGCTTCTCAACTTGTTTCGACAGGTCGCGTTCGATAAGATCCTCTGAAAGTGAGCGTGCATCCAGAATAAGATTGTCATCCAAATATCGAATGATGTCGACCGGCCTCATCGTAAATGGAAGAACTTCATGGGCACCTCCGAGAGAGGTTGAGAGTGTCTCACCCTCGGTATTGATGCATCGGAATTGGAATTCGCGTAATCTTCCCCAGGTTTCTTCTGCAGCGAGAATACCAGCATCGGTCAAAAAGTATGCCTTCCTTTTTCGACTTACACCCTGAACATGCGCTTGACGTTCAACGAGTAGACCCTGATCCCGCAGACCGGATATTGCCCTCGGAACGTTTGATCGAGCAATCGCCACTGCATTTGCAATTCCCATCTGGGAAAGCGCAAAGGGCACCTCCACTTTTTCTTTGAAATCAGCATAATCCAGAAGGTGCAAAAGCACCTTCTCCTGTACACCAGGTTTTGCCATCATTCAATCACACCTGTTATTGTGCAGGTGGTTGGTAATTTGGATCGGGCACCCATTGATTGTTCTCTTGATCCCACAACCACCCAGGATGCTGGGCCGATTGTTGTGGAGTGGAGGTTTGTTCCGCAACCGATTCTGCTTGCGTTTGTTGAGGTTGAGAAACGACTTCCTTCTTACCCCAAGCATACGGGTCGACCTTCTCTTCGTATTCCTGTGTTGAGTCGAAGTCTTCGTCTTCTAGCTCTTCAAACTCAATAAAGAAGTATCCAACAGCTCCTAGAAGCAGGATACTAACAACTATGATGGCAATGATGAGGAAAAGATTTGAGCCCTCATCGCCCGAGTCAACCGATACACTGAATGACGTGGGTTCATTGCCTCCAAGGGTTTGACCGTCCATTTCGAACGTTATGTCTCGAGACTTTTGACCAAGATTTTGAAGATTGATCTCCATAGACCAAGTTCCCGTTGCATCAACAATGGCAGTTTTTATTGGGATTCCTGAAAGAGAAGAAGCAACAACTCTTGCTCCAGGAAGGCCTGTTCCGTTGAATGTTGCCGGTGTCGAGGCCGATACTGAGGTGGTGTATTCACTGACACCGAACTCGATTGGTGTCACAAAGAACGTAACGTCACGCGATATTGCTGATTCATCAAATTTATCCCGAACGATGAAGCGTACGTTTTCGATGGTCCACGTCGTAATGTCTTCATTGCTTTGTTTAATGGATGGGTCGTAAGTTGCAACACCGTCTCTATCAATGTCAATGAAGTATTGATGCGTGTCGTCCGTAGGGTCTGTCAAATCGTCATAGAAGTCGATACTAAGCTCATCAAAGGACGAATCTGGATCGACGAAATAATCTTTCAAGTCAATTGATCCTCCGTTTCCACATTGATTTTCTGAGTTTGAATCGACAACGCAGAATATGACGATTTGGTTTGGCCAACTGGTGGCATTGAACTGTGGAGGAATATTGTTGGCATCACTTGGTTTCGAAATCGTGATTCGAACGACATCCTCAACTGAATAATCCTCTCCATCATAGGCTTTAACACGAATTTCGTATTGTCGCTCGTGAATGAGTTTGCTCGTATCCCATACGGCCGACCATGAATAACCGGGCCCGGATTGAACAAAGTTTGTAACCGGCCCAGGTCCGTCGTTGAGAATGAGACCGCTCGCCAAGTCGAGAATTTCGATTTCAACCCGAGTAATGGTTCCATCCGCTCCGTCACTTGCAAATCCAATCAATTGGGTATTGGATTCTGCTCGAACTGCCTCTGTACCGTCTGGTTCGAGCAAGTCAACGATGGGTATGATGTTGTCATTCAACACGTTGACTGTTCGAGTTGAAACGACACAGGGTCCTTGTTCATCATCGCAGAAATCACTGTCGCTGGCCCAAACCTCAAAGGTGTACTGACCCGTTTCAAGTTCCTCAAAATTCCACTCGTAAGCCCAAGCGACTGATGCATCCACAGCAAAGTGCGATGAATAGCCGTTTGGTCCACTTACGTCAAACCAGATGTCTTGGAGGTCTGAACCCCACGTTCCTGAATACGGATCCGATGCAGTACCTGTAAACAATATCTTTCCATTCGAATGCGTTGAACCGTCTAACGGTTCGTTGAGATAGAGGGTTGGTGGAACGAGATTCAATTTGAATTTACGAACCTCAATCGGGGAGTAATCCAATCCATCGTATGAGCGAATTCTGAACGTAACATCACTCTCACCGTCAGGGTGTGCAGAAAGGTCCCATGTAAATGACCAAGTCTTGAACGGATGATTCTCTTTTGTCAACTCTCCGTTTGCACCAGAGGTGTCAACAGCATAATACCAATCGGTGCTTCCTGGAGGCTGGATTTCGACACGTTCCACAAATCCGAATTGTCGGTCATAAGCGATGATGTCTAGCGGATACGGGCCCGATTGCCCATCCCATGCCGTTCCGGTAAGAACCGCATTGATGGCAAAGGAATCTCCATCGTATTGCTCAACGGTTACACTTGGCCGTTGGTTGTCCAAACTTATGACGTCATCAATTGGACCGCTAAGAACAAAGTCGAAGTCTTTCTTACCCTTTCCGAATTTGTAAGCCTCGACGATGTAAAACGGCAATTCTCGACCGTTTGCACAGTCTGGATCTGCTTCGTCGACGAAGGTGTCTCCATCGTTGTCGTATCCATCAGAGCACGTGTCCTCGTCAAGCACCTCTGGGTTCGAAGGATCCGAACCTGGAACGGTTACACCCGTTTCTCCAACAACGTGGTTCCAATTTCGATCGAGCAGGAAATCGGATGGAAGCGAAACCTGTTGGGTGAAGCCAAAGCTGTCCGTCGTCAGTTCGTAAAGCGGCAATCCTGTCGCATCTTTGATAATCACCGTTGCACCAGCAACGTTGCTGTTTTGTGCTTTCACTTGATATCGTACCAATTCTCCTTGTCGAACCTGTGAGCCCCAAGCAGAGTTTTGGTTTTGAACGTGAATCTTGGATGCATCGAAATTTTGCAAATCGGCGAACGAGAACACGGTCGAATTGTTCACCAACTCAATCGATAGCGGCATGTCTCTAGGAGGAACAACAGCTGTATCTGGTAGGAGAAGACATTCGGATTGAACAAACGGACACTCAGCACCGAGCCACTGGAGCATGACAGGGTGCGTGTATTCGCCGAGGACATCTGGAATGTATTCAGATTGGACGGTTACGCGTGATTCGGAGATGTTGTAGACTTGCGTTGCGTTTGACCATGTGTTTCCTGAGAAATATCCGATTGAACCGTACTTCTGTCCGTACTGATTGTCGAAATGGGATATGTTTGCTGCAAATTGACCTGCCTCGACCGTATTGTCCTGTGCGTTCACGATCGACCCCTTGATTCGAAGACCATCGCCTGCATTGTTTGAAACCGTGTTGCGAAGGATCGTTGCGGAGGACATGAACAAGTGAATTGCAGGACATTGGAAATCGCCACCGTACATGAAGGCCGAATTGCAAGTACCGGAATTGTTTGAAATGATGTTGTCGGCAATGTAGGCACGATTTGGAGAGGGTGCTGGGTAGTTGCTGCCCTGATCTCGATAGTGGTATTCACCTATCTGAATCGGTTCTTTAGCAGTGTCTTGAATCGTGTTGTTTTGAATTTCAACCTCGGACTGACCAAATACCCAAAAACCGTTGTAGCCGGTAATGGGTCCAACTGTATTTCGATGCGCTGTAACCGTTGAATCACGAATTCCGAATCCGGATCCATCCGAAGCACCTGAAATTGTGTTGCCTGTTGCAGAAACAATCGCCCCATCGTACGCTGTGATTCCTGCACCTTCACCGGTGGTGATGACGTTGTTATCGAGATAGAGAGTGTGAGCAAAGTCTCCGGTTGACTTGTAAGCGTTCGTGTCAATAGCGTTGCACAAGACATCGAATGTACTGTTACCAAGCGACCCTGATGAACCTTTGAGGAACACACCGAATGCGTTGTCCTTGATGTCGAGGTTGTCCATCGATATGTAGGAGTTTTCAGCATAGATCAGAACACGTCCACCGCCTTGGTTTCCGCACTGAGCTTGGGTGTTACCGGTGAGTGTGGAGCCCGTGATGGTCAGAGCCGATAGGATACCTGCTCCGGCGTCGTACACACGCACTGCAGCTGCGTCATAACCCCGTCCATCATCTCCCAAAACGAACGTAGAGTCTCGAATTGTCGGTGCTGCGAAATCGAGGGCAACGACGTTTGATGTGTTGATGTTTGAGAAAGCAAGGTTGTCCACTGTAGTCGACGAACCGTCGAAAATCAGCGTACCGTACTGAACCGCTTGTTGCGATTGAACGTAAATCGGGAATCCGTAAGCGTTGTTGAACGAAACGTACGACATTCCAGTTGATGCTTGGTTGATGGTACTTCGAATAATTAGACCTGAACCACATGCAGCGTCGACGTTGTTGAGAAGTTGACTTCCTTGCTGGTAGCATCTTCCCGTAACCGAATAGTCCGAAGGAGTGGCCCATTCAAATCGTACTTGTGAAGANGCACTTCCTTGAGATGCACCGCATGCCGCTGAACCAGCACANATTGCACCCTCNACGTCTATGAACACACCGGCAGGTATGTTGATTGTTGTACCCGCATTNATGACAAGTTTTGCACCTTCAGCAACAGTGACATCNCCTGTGAGCGTGTGTGTTCCGCTCCAAGTCTCCGTCGTGACGATTGTACCGTTCGCAGTCTCGTTGACCGCGCTTGCAGATGGTACACTGACCAATCCGATCATCAGGGACACCAAGAGCAGCCCGACTAATCCTACACTTTTTCCAACATTTGTAAAATGCATGTTCATTCCTCTTGTTTGCTGCAATGACCGAACAAATATAATACTGCGCCCCAGATGACATCAATAAAAATATCAAATGTAGTTTAAGATATCATATTTTTGGCTGTAATAGTATCAATTTCATCAATAAATATCAACATTTTCCACTGTGAAATTCAACAAGTTGTATCCTCAGAAACCTGACTGAGCCACGATTTGGCTCGTAATTCACCGTAGCCTTTGGTCGAGTCATGATCTGGATTGGGTCCCATTGAATCCACCAGAGCCTGCTTCACCAATTCGATACAGGCTGTAGTCGAGGTTGCCATCGGTTTTAGTTCAGGATGTGCCTCAAGAATGAGCGCAAGTGCACCTGCGACGAAGACCGTGGCATCCGATGTACCACTGGAAGTGTACCACAGATTATCCGTTCCTGTTGATACAATCTCAACCCCAGGCGCCGTGAGCTCTGGTTTTTGGTGAGGAACGACTCTTGCATTTCCTTCGGAATCGGTGGGCTCCCCCATCGAAGATTGCTCCCAAACAGAACCGTCTCGGCTCGAAGCTCCAACCGTTATTGCAAGATTGACGTTGCCTGGAGCACTAACGTAGCCGTCATCGGACGATCCCCCATCGTTTCCGGCTGCAGCAACCACAAAAATTCCGAGGTCGATGGCTTGGCGAGTTGCTGAAACTGCGGGACCCTCTCTTGATGTCGATTGATCTTGGTCGCCACCCAATGACAACGATATAATGTCTGCTTCAAAGTCAAAAATGCACCACCGAATCGCCTTAGCAACTCTGGTTTCAGAGCCCGTATTGTCCTCACCGTCTGCGCTCAATGCGGCAGCCATACCCAGTGTTACGTTGGGAGCGATTCCCAATTGAAAATCGTTGGACAGCAGAATTCCTGCCATCAATGTACCGTGTGCAATCGAACCGTAGTCCTTCGGTTCTACAGAATTCCCAACAAAATCCTTGAACACGACATCCGCTTCGTTGAAGGAGGTATGCGATAGTGAGAGCCCTGTATCAACCATACAGACACGGACCCCTTCTCCCGATAGGCCACCGTCCTGTAAGTCCCTAATTTCAGATTCTTCAAATGCCCACTCCGAACTTGCAGGTGGAAGTTCCAACAACAACAGGTCTGATTGCCACAACACCACAAGAATCGCAAGAAACAGAGCACCAAAAATGCCCGTAGCAAGCGAAAAGACCCGTCTCGGTCTGAACGGTACGGTCTCAGGAACGATAGGTGCCCATCCGGTTACCTCAGCCCGCCATTGGGCTTCGTGTCCGTTGGTGGAGGAATCCACAGCTGAGAGAATCTTCGGCTCTCCCGGCTCTGGGAGCAATTCAACTCCACGCAACTCGTCCATGCCCTTCCCACCGTAATCGGTGGTTCTGGTGTATCAACTCTTGTCTGAATACGAATCAGAAACGGCTGCTTGAACCACGTGCTCGAGCAGACGCCTTGAAACCGAAGTACAGGATGAGCACAATCAGTGCAATGATTGTTATGATTACAATTGGGTTTGACGTATCATCGGATCCTTGAACCACATATTCGATTCCGAAATCATCATCCACGAGATCGCCTTCAACATACGGGCTGTCCTCTTCAGAAACTTCGACACTGACATCGTACCTTGTTATGCCTTGACTCGCCGCTTCAGGTAGTACAAATTCGAAATCCGTTGAACTGCTCGCTGAAACAGGTAGTGACTTGTTGAGCGTTACATCATCGTACGAGAGCGTAACGGTGACGTTTTCTGCCGAGCGTAATCCGTTGTTATCGATAACAATCACGACATAGTTCGGTTCAACATCCGCAAATCCGTTGCTTCTGGAAACCGATAGGTCTTCATCCCATTCCAAATCGATTCGTGCAGACTCTATCTTGATTTCTTGAGAAACCTGAGTCTCACCGTCCTCGCTCGTAATTCGAACCTCCATGGTCACATACGATTCATCAAATCCTTCAGGTGCCGTAACAGCGAAGGCGAGTTCGCGAGTGTTTTCCTTTGCGACGGTTGCTACACCGTTCATTGGAGTGATGGTCCAACCTTCCAAATTGTTTACGACCGTGTAGGTGAAGGAATCATCACCGTTACCAAGATTGTTGATGGTCATCGACACGGTTGTCGAACCGCCCGGTGCAACACCTACAATCGATGTTGCATCGGTTATGTTCAATCCATAGGTTTGTGGAACTTCAACGTTGATCGATACCTCACTCATGTCTCCACTGTCAGCAGAGAATCGAATGTTCACGTCATGACCGTTCTCAAGCCACCATGCAGCCTCGACAGAGGGCAGCACGATTCGTGCACGAACGGTTGCTTCAAGCGTTGCATTCTCAGAAACATCACCGATACCGAGTTGTGCGGTCGTGGTCTCTATCCATTCTGGGTCCGATTCTGTACCGTTGTAGAATTCAATCTTCCATTTGTCCTGATCAGGAGACACCGTTACGGTTCCAGTGACAACAAACGGGTCGTTGATTTCTGTTCCTTGGTAATTGGCGACAACATCGAATTCGATTGTGGTGTAATTCTCAGCGTCGTTTTCGTTGACAACCGCACGCAAATCTCGGTTCTCGTCACCAAGAACTGTAGCATTGACGACATTGGTTATGCTGAGCAATACGTCGCTGTTGGTCTTTCTGTTGTAATTCAACAAGGCATTTGTTCGTCCTTCGTCACCGTTGTCTATTGTAATTCCAGCGGTGTAATTCATCGTAAGGTCACGTTGAACCGTAGTAAACTCAGAATTGAACGTGGCCGAATCAGCAGGGAGCAGAACCTCAAGGGTTCCATCCGATTCAAGCGGAAGGTTCCAGCTCTTACCGTCGCCAAGATCGACTTCGACTTCGACGATTTCTGAGAGCGGAGATTCAGGATCCTCTGTTCCTGCATTGAACGTTTGCAAACCGAAGGAATCGAATTTTGTGGTCAAATCGACCCATCCGCCTTTGCTCATCACAAGTTCGATGCTTCCGCCATTCAGGACTTCAGCATCGAGCAATCCAACCGCAACACCGCCGCCGTTGAATGGAGCATCATCTTCGTAAACAACAACCACCCATTGTCCTGGTTCAACCACTGCACTGAACGAGAGAACCTCATTCTCAAGAGTTCCTGAAACAGCAATGGATTCTTGCTGATTTTCCGATGTTCCATAAAGCGTGATGGAAGCACCGTCGAGTCGAGTTGCATCGATGATATCGGTTACTGAGCCCGTAATGGTTACCTCAGCAGCCAACATCTCAATGTCCTGTGAAACGGGTTGGTTTTCGACAACATAGGTCCCTGTGTTGTTGTCATCGTAAGAAACAGAACCGAATCCGTCTTTGGAGACGGTAACGGTATAGTTCTCCATGATTGGTACATACATTCGCCATACACCAGAGGAATCGGTTGTTACGACCGTATCGATGGTTCCTCCTTGGATGGTCACATTTGCTTCCTTCACACCTTCATTGGCATCAGCAATGTCATCCTCGTTGGTATCCCAGAAGGCCTTACCGCCGATTTCTACCTCCAACGCTGCATAGACGTCGCCAAGCGATGTGTTGGCGTCGAGCAATACCGGTTCTGCAGATGTGTCAACGGTCCAATAACGCTGGGATGCAGACTCATTCATGTACAAACTCCATGTCCCTGGCATCAACAATTGCGAAGCGTTTCCATCGGCATCGGACGGATTCATGGTAATGTTACCGTACCCATCGTGACTTACCAAGACAACGCGCTTACCTACAAGGTTGGAATCCGTTCCGGCCTCCTTCAAGGTTAGAGAGACCTCCACAGTTTCAACCAAAGCAAGTGAAAGATCGGTTCGCTGGCTTGAATCAGCATCGATGGTTATCGGCATTCGGAGCGATTCCATGACTCCATCACCGTTGATTGCAGGTGCAACCACAACAATGTAGTCACCGCTTTGCACGTAGGCTGCGAAGGAACCGTCTTGGTCAACCGAGATAGGGACGTAGTCAGAACCGTCGGGTGTGGAAAGCAAGAAACTCTCAACCATGGCAGAGCCGTTTGCAAACGAAACGGTTCCGTTCATGCGCCATTCATCGACGATTGGGACAAGAACGGGTTCTTCTGGACCGGTGAGACCGATTGGTATGACGTCGAGAACTCCGTTAACCTCCAAGGAAGCGTCGGATGCATTAACATCGGATGCATCCAAATTGTCGGTCGATATCGCGTAAATACCCGGACTGAGAACAATCTCAACGATTCCATCCTCTGTGTAATCATCCGATGTAACATTGACCTGTTGACCGACTTCCGACACAGGGATCAACTGGAAGTCTGGCCGGATGGCGGTTCCGTTTTCAAAGACACCGTCTCCCAAATCAGTAAACACGTTGAGCGTAACCGTGCTGTTGCTCGGATTCGCAATCAATTCAACTGGCTCTGGATTGTTACCGTCTTCCACTACGACCTCGTAATCCGTAATCGGTGCTACGTTGTAATCCGCATCGGGAACGCTAAACGTCCATGTACCGTCGAGAATTTGCATGAAAAACGAGCCCGATTGATCGGTTTTTGTCTTCCATACAACACCATCCTCACCGACCGCATGGATTTCCACTGGTTCGTAATTTGGTATGTCTTGGTTCCAGTTGGTTTCGTTATCAAAGAGATAAATTCCACCACCAACAGTTGCGGTCTGCAGAAGGAGAATCTCGTCGAGGTTGGTCATACCTTCCGTCACATCAACTGTTCGACCGTAGGCGACGCTTGAGACCGAACTTTGTACGTTCATGTTGAAGGTCATACCTGCAGGGAGCCGTTGACTGTAGTTTCCGAAGGTATCGGTCACAGTTGTAAAGTCTAAGCCATTGCCATGGAAGCGTACAGCTGCGGAGCGGGCTGGTTCGGTAACTCTCGCTTCTTCAGGTTGTTCGAGCCATTCCTCGTAGGTAAGTCCTGCAACCTCAGGCGCTCTCACTGAGCCATTAACCCAAACCGATGTGGAGTAAGTAAACTCGAGATTGAGATCCGATTGTTCGACTTCAACTTCCTCGGTAAGGATGTAGTCTTCATCGGTGTTGTCGCTTATCGACCATTCTCCAACCGGCAACTCCACGTAAACCATTCCGTTTTCATCAGAAACGACGTCAATAGGTTCTATTCCGAGTGGATCGGAGAAGTTCACGACACGTCCAGCAACATCGAAACCTTCCGGTCCGTTGAGTGTGATTGTTAAGTCGTACATCTCCGGAACGCCAATGTCAAAGGTGAGGTTTTCAGGCTCATCAAACACGAACATGCTTTGATTGAGTTCGTAAAAGCCGTCCTCGTCAAGGTCGACTCGGATGTAGTATTCACCCGCAGTGATAGGTCCGTAGCTGACATTGCCCTCTTCATCGGAGACAAGAACAATCATGTTTTCCTCACCAAGTTCGGAATCAATGAGTTGAACTTCCTGATTTGGAAGGTTTTCCCCTGACATGGTCATCAATTTGTCTGCGAACAACGACGCTGGTACGTTCATCTGCAAGTCGAACGAAGCTTCTTGACCGACGTTGACCGGATCAGGAAGAAGGATTTCGCGACCGTTTGGCATGACTGCAATCATGTTGTACACACCTGGAACGAGTCCCGTCTGATAGAACGAACCCGGTTCGACCATACTTCCACTGAACGCACCAGGTCCAACGAACGTACCGGTTCCGTTGAGAGTTCCAATTCCTACGAAGGTACCCGTTCCCTCGAAGGTTTCACCGTTCAGTTCCTTGGTCAAGGTACTGATGCCGTCTGAAGTTAACCGACCGTTGGCAACTACTTGGCCGTCCATTAGATACGTCGAGAAGTCGCCGCCTTCAGAAATCAAACATAGTGTAGCATTTTCGTCTGGCATTGTGTCGTTTTCGCCGCAGTCCAGCAGCGTTTCGTTTTCATCGTCGAGCTCAATGTAGTTGGCCTCGATGATACCCTTTCCAATCCACGTACCGTTACCTGAGAACACACGTCCATCCGAAATCTCTCGGGTGAAGTTTCCAGTAAAGTCGTAGGCCAGGGCCACACCATCGCTGGTGAAGGTTCCTTCATCGGTAAACGTAGCCTGTCCTGTGCCGGCAAGAATACGACTCTCATCGGTTTCAAAAGACCCGTTTGTCGTGGTAAAGGTGTAGTTCTCAGTCATCGACCATATGTTTCTCAGTATGAATTCCGTTTCGACCAAAGGCTCACCAGCGAAGTCACCAAATCCAGACCAGGTCACCGTTCCGGAAACACCCGAGCTTTCAACTTCAATGTCCATCGCAGTTGTAACATCTTCGTGTCGATCTGCCTGAGCCCCTGTAATGTTGAGAGTGGTTTCTCCAAGCCAAGTCATGTTGGCGACTTTGCCAAGAACTGCCGTAATTGGGTAAACCTGACGATCCTCGTTGGACTCGGTCAAAATATCACCAAATTGGTTAACGTATTCACCGCTTTGGATGTCCTGAATCACAAATGTATCGTCAAAGACACCTGCGAACGCCGAAACTCGAATGCGTCCAGCTGGAGCGATGAAGTTCCAATCACCGTTTTCATCAGCATCCGTCATGCCGATTGGAATCCAGTAGGTGTCGATGTCGTCATCCTCAGGGCCCTCGCCTGAAAAGGCATCACGTTCGATGAGAATGCGCGCATTTGGCAATCCCATTCCATCGTCTTCAGTCATAACCGTTCCAGAGATTTCTGCACCGGAGTAATACTTCATGATCTTGACTTCATCGTTTGTGTAAAAGTCAATTCCAGTCCCATCTCTGTTGCTGTAAGTCTGATTGAAATCAGGATTGTACCAGTTAGCAATAACGAAATGGTTCATCATCGCTCCAGGAAGCGGATGCGCCTGCTGCAAGAAACTGGTTCCTCGATCGGACCACATCACCTGTTGCTTGGGCTGCGGATTGGTTGAACCAGCGTCAGCACCAAGTGTTGAAGCACCGTATCCGATGTAGGATCGTGCCAACATCGTATCGAAAAACTTCGGCAGATGGTCGATGCGGATGTCCTGAACGGTGAGCGGTTCAATGTCCGCACCGGATTGTTGGTCCAAGACGTCTTTGAGCATCGCCTCGTCCACGGCCTCACGGTCCATTTCCAGAACCGGTTGGTCACCGCGCTTGGTTTCGTACACTTCGTTGGTGAAGGTATTGAAGTCCTGACCAGACAAAATCGTTGGCGCTCCGAAGATACCCAACGGTCGACCGCCGTTGTACCCTGCTTCAGAGTTGTATCTACCTGCTCGCGGATAGAGTTTGTTGTCGATTGCGAAGTAGCGTATTTCGTGGTCGCGTTCGAAAGTCTCTCCAGGAGCACCGTTGTAATCTTGAACCTCATAGTTGTCTTCAAGTTCGATGATTGCATGGTACAAATCAACAACTTCTGTGTCACTGAGGCCGTTGGTCAAGAGTTGAACTGCGAGCGCAATGTGAGCGTTCGAGCGGTGGATGCTGGTCGAAACCGATGTGTATTCTTCGACCAAATCAGAGGTGTACCAGTATTCACCAAAGGTGTAGTGAGTCACCTCGTTTACTTCGGTAGCACTGACATCAGAATTTGGAGAGTACGTGCTGTTGGCAGAATCTTCGGTAACGTAGTATCCATCCCTGCAGAATTCTTCACTTGGATTTTCACAAGGGATCAAATCTCCTTCAGACCACACAAGGTAATGAAGCGGTAGAGACGTGTTTGGAATTCCGTTTTCCAGCGGATATCCACGACTCATGTAGGTGTCTCCTTTGTTCTTGAACACCACGAAGGAATGATCGACGACAATGTCCGCCATTTCATCAAGATCCTTACCTTCCTGAAGCATGATCAATTCAAGTTCTTCATACAGCGCGTCGTTGTTCATTTCCTTCTTGAGCGTCGCCTCGAAAGCCGGTGTAAACGATTTTTCGCCGGTTCTCGCAAGGTTGTAGGTAATGTCACCGACCGCTAGGTGTTGGATGAACATGGCGACCAAATCGATTTGACTGCGAGCCAGCAACATGTTACCTGAAGCAGGGATACCGCTCTGGAAGTTGTCTGAGACGGATGGATGCTTACCTGTATTGAGGGCTTGGAATCCGTAGTCCCACCATGAGACAAACGCTGGTTTGTCACCAAACCGCATCTCACAACGTTCTTCATCAGAATCCCAAATTCCGTTTTCTTCGTCGCAAGCTGAACGGTTTGTGGCTCCTTCATGATAGACGTCTTGTTCCGAAAGCCATTGATGGGCATCGTTCCAAGATTGGCCGTTGAAACCACTTCCGAACGATCCCATGTACGCACGACCAGCAAAGGCTTCGTAATCGCGGCTGTCGAGAACGGAGAAGCCAAGAGCATCCCATCGCATAATGTCAGGAACGGAGTAATACATCGACTCATCCAGATCACTTTCGGCGGGAGAATTGCTTGGAATTGCTGAATCAAGCCCGTAGGTGAGTTGTTGACCTGAGAGCATAATCAAAACAAGAACGACTGCGGAGAACGACGGGGTTCGCCATACGGCGCGTCGTGCGCCCGCAATACGCTCCGAAGGTGTTCGAATACCTGCGCGTCTCCAATTGCGAACCAAGCTGTTCCAGTCGGACCACTTCCAGAATCCAACGATTCCAGCAGCACCCATGACCGCAACAACAGGCGTTGCGTTGAAGAGGAAACGTGCAGCTGTCCAAGACATGTAAGAGGCTGTGAAGATCCATACTGCAAAGACCAACGAGATTTGGCTTCGTTGACTGAAGGTTCTCCAAAGCGAGGTCAAACCAACCACGAGGGCAAAGACAAACACGATCGGTCCGAAACTTGCAAACATGTAACCGCGATCGGGAGCGTTCGCCTCAGCGACCGTTCCGAAAATCTTGGTCTTGGTGAAGTAACCACTTCCGGTGAACAGAACGTCCCAGGCGTTGCTGAGATTTGCTACCTTAAGCACATAGAGAGCGCCGAGGAAAACCGTAGCACCAACTGCCAATGTACCGAGAACGAGCAACCACGGCTTGTCACGGAATCCGGTCGTGATGTAGGTGATAACCACAGTGAACAAGAGGATGAAGAGGAACGGTTGCAGACCGGTCGCATTCAACATCAGGTTCATTTGCGGATGTGCGTAGAACGGCATGGCGATCAACAAGTTGGTGAGCAACATGGTCAAGAACAACGTGCTCAGGATGGTGGAATCGCGTCGGCGGAACATGTTGAGCGCAACCTGTGCAGCATATGCTAGGAACAGGATTGCTGGTCCAGCGACAAACCCTTTCCAACCGAGACTGGCAGCGCCAAACGCAACACCAGCCAATACAGCATTGGACATTGCGTACTTACGTTCTCGAGCAACAGCGCCCATAGCGCGCAACATATCGAGTGGGTGAATGGACGTGGAACGCACCAGTCGTTCAGAACCAGCATACTTGACGGCGCGCAAATAGAACATAAACCCAAGAACGATGAACAGCATAACAAACGAGTCGTGGTCTGCAAGTCCCCAAGTGGAGTGAGTAACGTGTGCGGGCATGAATGCGATCAACCATGCTGCGATGACGCCTGCAGCTTTCCCAAAGTGATCTCGTGCAATTGCAGCGACGGGCCAAATGGTCAAAGCTCCGTAGACGGCTGGCAAAGCAAGCATGCTCCACCATACCGCATTTTCGCCAAGAACCGGTTGAAGAATCATAGCGCCGATGGCCAGGCTCCACGAGAACAACGGTGGACGTGGGTTGATTCCTCCGATTGGATAGAACCGATCAGCGTCCACGACAAGGTGAGCGTTTTGAGCGAGGATGTAATCAACAACCCGCTTCATGTACCACGGGTCAGAACCACCGGTCATGTCGAAGCCACCTGTTCCCACAGCGTGCATGGATGGTACAGCATACCACTGGATTCGTATGACGAAACCAACAAGGAATGCTACAACCGTTAACAGACTGGCCCAATGGGCGTTCCAGAATTGACGTGCTCCACTCGGCTTGTGTTCTTCAAGATTGGACCATCCACCGTACTTCTCGTGGTTTCCAATCATCGTGATTGCAACACCGATAAAGAACGTGATTGCAAGCCAGATGAGAGGTGCCCA
>PBSP01000016.1 GCA_002726845.1 Methanobacteriota archaeon
TACCTGCCCCATCAGTACTTCATCGACAATTCCTGAGGACGGATCAAGTCCAACGCGACGACACAATTCGCTCACTGCTGCGACACCCAGCTCGACTGCGCTGAGCGTTGATAATGAACCCATGAATCGACCAATTGGTGTTCTTGCAACACCGCAGATGACTGCCTTTGCATTGGACATAGTGGTTGCATCCATCTTGGCCTCTTGAACATACGCATGACCCACTTTCAACCAAACAAAAGAGTTGATGAACTCGACCTCTTGGGAATGTCATGGCCAAATTCAAGACTGAATTGAACGCAACCCGAAATGCTGACCAGATGCGAAACGTTGAGGTGGAAATTGATTTTACAAGCAACGCCCTTGCATCCATACTTTATCGACAGGGTGAAACCGTTGTCCTCGCTTGCTGCACCAAAGAGGCACGACTTCCAGGATGGTTCCCACGCGATTCAAGCAAAGGTTGGGTTCACGCAGAATATTCTTTGCTTCCCGGATCGACGGATTCACGATTCCGTCGTGAACGCCGTGGTGCGAAAGGACGCACTCAAGAAATTGAACGGCTTGTTGCTCGTTCACTACGCGCTGCCGTTGATCTCGAGGAACTCGGCCCAATCGCTTTGAACGTTGATTGCGACATTCTCAATGCGGATGGAGGAACACGTTGTGCTTCAATAACAGCGGCAAATCTCGCACTTCGATTGGGTGTTCGAAGGCTCATCTCATCAGGCATTTGTTTGCCCAAAGACATGCGTCCGACAGAAGAACAACGACGATCTGGTTGGAGCGCCCCTGTTCTCTCTAAGGAAGAACAGTTGGCCCATGAAATGCGAGTGATGCCGCATGATGTCGCTGCAATTTCTGTAGGATTGATCGACGGTGCATCATACTTGGACCTTGATTACAATCTTGATTCCAACGCCGATGTCGACATGAACGTTGTCAAGGTGAGCAGTGGCGCATTTGTTGAAGTTCAGGGAACTGGAGAAGAATCAACCTATGAAAGAGAGGAGCTTGATGCACTCCTTGACATGGCAGATATTGGTTTTTCATCGCTGTTTGAAATGCAGAAAACCATCTTGCATGGTCAGGAATAATCAACGAAGCCTTGAAATCATGAGCCACGTGGCATGGGTGCAAGGGTTGGTAGCTTAGTTGGGAGAGCGCGGCACTGAAGATGCCGAGGTCGCCGGTTCAAGTCCGGCCTAACCCACCACACACGAATCAATGGGTTCATTTGCTACCGTGCATGTAGAGATACATGGGCGAAGTTGTTAGTGGCGAAGACATGCCCAAAGAACAACTCGATTCCGATTCTAAGAGTGACCCACTGCTAAAAGAATTGAATGAAATTCGAAGGCGAAGGACGGACGGAGACAGCCGAAGTGTCTTCGCAAAAAAGGAAAATCCTGTCTTGCTCATGGGCATCGCTTACGGCATTCTCTACGGAGCGCTTATTCTCTCCATGTCTTCAGGTCTTCTCGGTCAATCGACTTCACTCGATCACTCCGCCTCGTCAACCTTCCTCGACATCGGAGACGAGTGTGATGAAATTGATGAAAAACCGTGGATTCACATCTTCCCAAATGAAGACGCTGAACAATTTTCTCTCAATGCATACAACCTTCCAACTGGTGTGGCGATGCTTGAATACAACATTCTTGAGACCGGCGGACAAGACAACCCCCCTGCTACTCAGGTTGAACGAATTCTTGATGACGAAGTCAACAGGGTCAACGAAAAGGCCGACTACAGTACACTCGATGAAGGCAAATACAGCGTTGTACTTACCGTCGAATTGTACAACAATTCTGAAGACGCTAACAACAAAACAAATCTCACAGACAGTTTGTCTGAATCGCTCGATTTTGAACTTAAGATAGGGACGAGAGGAGGGGGCTTCATCCCATTCATCGGTGGTGAAGAGCATCGGGATGTTCGAATTACCGATTCTGGGCCTCGATCGTGTTGGTCCGTACAGGAACTTGGAAATTGGGGTTACATTCTTCTTGTTGCTGAGCTCGGCGGCGGTCGGGAAACTGCAATGCTCGCAGGTGGTGCTGCTGGAATACCCGCTTGGTGGATGGCATTCAACTCGCTCTCACTCTCTGTATTTTCTCTCCTAATAATTTATCCAATCATGTACAAAGTCTACCACCAAGAATCCGACGATATTCTCTCGCGAAACCACATCATTCGGTTGGTTGATGACATCATCACTCGATGCGAGCGTCGCCTCGGTATCGAGGTGGACCATGATCTCGCAAAAGTGGAACCGCGTGACTTATCCATTGATATTATGGTCCCGTATAAGAACACGGAGAACACACTAAGCGACAGCAAAAGCATTCGCGATGAGATATTGAGAGAAGTCCTCGAAGAATTCGCTCTCTTCCGCGTGTTCAAACCCGTCCAGTTAACCGTCCGAACCATCGGCTCGGGGCAAGCGATTGACTTTGATTCAGGTGTGGGCGTTGGCGTGGGAGATCGAGACGATGAAGCTCCTCCTGAAAATTACGCATCGTTCTTTGAAGAGCTTCATTCACTTTCACGAATTGAAGATGAGGTTCGCGACTCCTTGGACCTCTTTTTCGTTCGAGATAAGACACTCGAATTGCAAAACGCTGTTATCACAAGCGACGATCGTATTGTTTTCGTATCAATCATCTTCAAACCAACAACCAGGCTGGCATTTTTCAGATTCAAGCGACAAGCGAGTGAAGTCGAGGACGAGTTGAGAAAGTACATCTCTGAGCGCAACCAGGACATCCTCACATCTCAGGATTTGATTGTCAAAGCCCGCAACCAAGTATCTACGCTTGCCGATCGTTCTGGAGCGGGTCGCGTTGAAAGGAAAGGTAACAAAGACGAGCGGATTGCTGCTGTTGCTCGACAGGATGGATTTGGGGGACGAATGTTGCAAACCAAGTTCCTCGGAGACATTCTATCAACCGTTGAATACACTGCGAATGAGAAACGTGAAATGATCAACAAATGGGGTTTCTGGGGACTTATTGTCTTCGTATGGATTCCGTTCATGGCATCTGGTGTTCTTGTCGGAGCGATGCTTGGTTTGTTGTCGCGAATGAAGTTCATGCGTGTCCTTGTTGCAACCATGGTTGGTGGTTTCATTGCCTCGATTACGTGGGCATATACCGCAGAAGGAATCATTAAAATCATGCACAAATACAAACTTGAGGCTGTCATTCCAATCATGATTATTGTCTTTATTCTCGGTGCAATTCTGCACATACGCTCAACAAAAATACGTCGGCAAACCGAATTGTTTGAGGACACGCTCTTGGACAACTTCCACAACGATATCAAGGAAAAATACGGCTCATGAGGATCATTTATGGACGCTGTTACCTTCATTGATGGTGCCTTGGATTCTGTTGGCGAACTTGCGAAAATTGGAATACTGGTCGCTTCCGATCGAGCCTCATCCAATGAATATCAGGATGAAGGAGGACCAGCAATCCTGCAATTTCTTTCCGAAGCAATACAATCGCCATTGGAGGTGCATTATCGATGCATTCCAGATCGCATCGAGCAAATTGAATCAACGATTCTTGAACTCGTTGACGCCGTGGGCTGTAGCGTGGTTGTTACTACAGGAGGTACTGGGCCAGCACCGCGTGATGTGACACCTGAAGCAACGGAACGTGTTGTAGATCGCATTATGCCGGGTTTCGGAGAACAGATGCGAGCAATTTCTCTCCAATACACGCCAACCGCAATTCTCTCCCGACAGACGGCAGGTGTGCGCGGTTCATGTCTCATTTTCAACCTCCCTGGGAGACCAAAATCAATACGTGAAACCATTGATGAAATTTGGAAGGCAGTTCCTTACTGTGTCGACCTCATAGGTGGTCCTTACATCGAAACAAACGCAGATGTATGCGATTCATTCCGTCCAAAAAACGCAATGCGCTCATGAGAGGATATATTGACTTGATGCTCTACGGAACATATGATTGCATATGTCGAACCTCTTAATTCAAAATGCTACAATGGTTTTACCAGACACAACTGTTATCGGAGATTTGCTCATAATGGATGGAATTATTTCATCGATTCGTCCCGGAGGAGGTCTTGTTGCAAGTGAAGGAGTTGCCACGATAGATGCGACAGGGCTCTACCTCCTCCCTGGCATGATTGACCCGCAAGTACATTTTCGCGATCCCGGACAACCCGAGAAAGAAGATTTGTACACAGGTTCGTGTGCAGCAGCGAGCGGAGGTGTAACCTCCTTTTTGGACATGCCAAACAACGTCCCAAGTCAGACGACCCTAGCCTCGATGCACGAGAAGATAGAGACTGGAAATCGTCGATGCGTAACCAATTTTGGATTTTTTATTGGAGCAACAGAATCCAATGTCGAAGAACTGCAGAAGGCTGTTGGTACCCCGGAAGCACCGATTGCTATACCGGGTATTTGTGGAATCAAAATCTTCATGGGATCCTCAACCGGTGACCTTTTGGTTAACGATTCTGATGCACTTGAGATCATTTTTTCGAACACAGCAGGGTTGATTGCTGTGCATGCGGAAGACGAAGATCGCATGGATGAACGAAAATCGATGATTGAAGGTCGAACGGACATGGCTGCTCATGCAGAGTGGCGAGATGACGTCACGGCATTGATTGCAACCAAGCGAGCCGTCACTTATGCACAGGCCACAGGACATCGTTTGCACATTCTTCATCTTACATCTGGGATTGAAGCTGATTATCTTAGCGAGTTTACATCACTGCATGGTACAGAGGGCAAGGCCCACATCACAACCGAGGTTCTTCCTCAGCATCTCACTCTTGATGAGCGCGATGTTGAACAACTTGGAACCCGACTAAAGATGAACCCACCAATTCGCTATCAAAAGGATAAGGAGACGCTTTGGAAACGTCTCTATGACGGAACGATAGCCTGCATCGCTACAGACCATGCACCTCACACCCTTGAGGCGAAAGCGAAAGGATTTCCATCTGCGCCGAGTGGTATGCCGGGTGTTGAAACCTCACTCCCGGTGATGCTCACACATGCCTCGAGGGGTGCGTGCACGATTGAACAAGTTGTCAAGTGGATGGCTGGCAACGTTGCAGAAATATATGGAATGGTCGGAAAAGGACGTCTCGAAGAAGGATACGACGGTGATGTGACGCTTGTTGATATGACGACTGAGCGTATTGTCGATGATGCGAACACGTGGACAACTGTTCGCTGGAGTCCTTTCCATGGCAAAAAACTCGTTGGGTGGCCCACGCTTACCGTTGTTGGTGGAGTTCCAGTGTTTGAACGAAACGAAAAGACAGGTCCAAAAGGTTCCATTTTGGTCAATGAGGGAGAGACAGGTGCGCCACTGGTTATGACGCCATGGAATTGATGAATTCCAAAATAATTCAACTTACATGCTTATGTAGGTGATGAAAAAATTCCCAAATGGGAAACATGAGCAGTATGGAAGAACAATTAGGAAAAGGATACCAACAGATGATGATCGGTTTGATTATCTTCATCGCAGGTGCAATTTGGGGTGGAATGGTTGCCACCGAAGGAATGGTTGCAGAGGACATCTACTGGCCAGCAGTGATGATGCTATCCGGAGCGATGATTACTTTGCTTGGAACAACCTTTGGAACAGACCATGAGGACGACCGCAGTAACGATCTGAACGATGCGATTATGGAACTCACCGAGCGCATTAACCGTCTTGTTGGTGCATCGGACAAAGATGACCCGAGCGATGAATCAGAGTGAATAAATAGCTCCGTATTTCCCTTCGACGTAACGAAGGAAAGGTTCACTCGAAGGAGGAGATCCTGTCGCCTCTTCAATTAAGGCCGCAGGGAGTAGGGCACTTCCACGCTTATGCACACGTTTTCGCAACCAATTCAGCATCGTAGACCAATCACCTGATAAAATGGAATCTTGAATAGATCCGAGTTCTTGGCTCATTGCTTCAAGCAATTGAGCAGCGTAGAGGTTCCCTAGCGTGTAGGTTGGGAAATATCCGAATGCAGCCATTGACCAGTGAATGTCTTGCAAACATCCAACATCATCCGATGGAACCGTTAATCCAAACCAATCCGAAATCATTGAATTCCACAAATTCGGTAATTGCTCGAGGGGGTAATTCTCGTTGAATATCTTCTTTTCAATCTCGTAACGAAGCATGACGTGAAGATTGTAAGTCACCTCATCGGCCTCTACGCGAATAAATCCAGGTTCAACAGAGTTCGCGATTCGATTCAACGTTGAAGAGTCCCATGATGGAGCATCTGGGAAGGATTGCTTGAACTCATCCATCACGACGTTCCAAAATTCAGGGGTTCTTCCGATTTGATTTTCCCACAGACGGGATTGAGATTCGTGAACACCTAGGGAAACTGCATCCCCTCTCGGCGTGTAACGATGATTCTCGTCAAGACCCTGTTCGTACAAAGCATGACCGGTTTCATGCATTACTGCATAAAGGCAGGAAAATGGGTCCAATTCGTCGTAACGCGTCGTAAAGCGCGTATCACCTGGCCAAATTCCAGCTGAAAACGGATGTGTTGAAGCATCCATACGCCCAGCAGCAAAATCAAAGCCCATACGTTGACTAACCTTTGTGCAAAATTCTTCTTGTTTGTCAACTGGAAATTTCATACCTTCTGGTAATGTCGGGTCAGGATTCGACTTTTTTGCCTCGAGAATACGTTTCAATAGAGGGACCAACCGATTGCGCAAACCCTTGAAAAGCGGGTCGTAATCATCAACAGTCATTCCCGATTCGTACTCATCGAGAAGGGCGTCGTAGGGTGTTTTCTCGTAGCCATAAGCGTCGATTTTCTGACGAGTCAATGCAACGAGCTGTTCTAAATGCGGTAAAAAAGCGGAAAAGTCTGCATTTTTTCTGGCCTTCTGCCAAGCAACCAAAGCTTCGCTGCGAGCTTGTGCAAAAGTTGAAACAAACTCCGCAGAAAGTTTCGTCGCTTTGTCATAACGCTTACGGAATTCACGAATGTTTGCCCGGTCGCTCTCGTCGAGATTGTCCTGAGTTTCAAGACGCTCCATCAAAGCACCCATTTCAGGATCGGTAACCTTTTCATGAGCCAAAGCTGCAAGCCAAGCCATGATTTCTCCTCGTGATTGTGCTCCTTTCTCGGGCATGAAGGTTTCTTGGTCCCAGCCAAGATGACCTTGAATGCTTCCGATTCGATGTATGTCTTTTACGCGGGACAGAAACTCTGTTTTGTCGTCCATATACACCCGTCATTACTGCTTCTTCATCAAGACTCGTATCGTTCAACATGCTCTAAATTATCCACACATTCAATATGGATGAGTATATGGAGGACCATGGTCCTTCCTTTCCGTCGAAAAGACAAGGATAAGGAGAGAATTTCAAGCGATGTTGACGAAGACATCAATGCGCTTCTTGATGCCGATTCGAGTCAGGATTCAAAAACATCTGAAATCCTTCCAGAACCCACGAACGATGAAGAACGGTTGCATGCCATTTCGGATATGGTAATACAGACATGTATGGATATACGTCGCGGCGAAAACGTTCTCATCGTTTGCGATCCGACAACAACTGAAATCGGCCAATCTTTGCATATAGCAACTCAAAAACGATCTGATCGTGTTCTTCTCATCGTCATGCCGAAATCTCGTCATCACGGTGAGGAACCCCCCTCGCCGGTAGCAGCACTGATGCGTCAACAACAAGTTGTAATTGCTGCGACAAAGTATTCGCTGACCCACACAAAGGCCATTCGTCAGGCACTTAGAGACGGTGCTCGTGTTGCTACGATGCCAGGAATGACGTTTGAATTGTACACTGAGGGAGGAATGACGGCCGATTTCCAAGATGTAAAACGACGGATTTCAAACATTGGCAATCTTTTGAGAAGAAGGAGAATCATCAACGTCAAATCCGATTCTGGAACCGATGTAACGTTTGAGGTCAACTGGCGCGAATGGAAACTCGATGACAACGGTATTTGCAATCGGCCAAGAATGTTAACCAATCTTCCCGCAGGAAAGGCGTTTACATTACCCAAAGAAGGAACGATGAATGGTACAGTAGTCATCGATGGTTCATGGGATTCGACACTCATTGATGAACCGATAGAATTCATTGTCGAAGATGGAACGGTCGTTGACGTAAAAGGTGGAAGTCTCGCTGCCACCATTCGTCAATCCTATGGAGAGGTTGCAAAGAAACTGAAGGCAAAAGATCGTGAGAGTGTGTGGACCGTGGCTGAGTTTGGGTTTGGAATGAACCCCAGCGCACGACTCGTAGGGAACGTTCTTGAAGATGAGAAACGAATGGGAAGTTGCTATTTTTCAATCGGTGACAACTCTGGCCTTGGGGGTAGTTCCAACGCAGGGATTCACATTTCTGGCGTTTTGGCTGAACCGTCTGTTTGGTTGGACGATACCTGCTTGATTGAGACAGGTACTTTTCTACCGGACAACGATTAACGATGTGCATTGACATTCATGTTGCCGCAGACAGGGCAGAATCTCCAGTGAGGATCCAAGCCAATTCCACAACCTCGACAATGAATACCTGAGCGTATGGTCGGTTGAATGTTCATTGCTGGCTGTTGAGGCGGTAGTTGCTGTTGTTGAGGTTGTTGCCAACCCATGTTCGGCGCCGCAATACCTGGAGAGGCCGGTTGTTGCCGTGTGGGTTGAGGTTGCGCAGGATTCACGGGCTGTTGAGATTGTATTGGTTTGCGAACAGGTGCAATCGGGCGAGGTAAAGTTGACATCTTTTTCGCTGCATCCGAAGAAACAAATTCCGAAAGGGAAACTTCACCATCGCCGTCGGTGTCTGCCTCGGTATGCATTGCTTGTGCTTCTTCCATGGTGACATTCGCGGCAACCGCCAGCTCCTCGACAGACAGACTGCCTGATTCATCAACGTCGGCTGCAATGAATCGTTCTGCATCGCTTACCCACTCATCCTCAACAGCGTCTTCCAAAACAGGATCTTGCTCAGAGAGCGGTACAATGGTGTCTTCAATGGATTCAGGATGAACATCTGCTATTTCTTCAACGGGTTCTGGCAACGTTTCGATGGGCTCGTCCACAGGTTCCTTGACTTCACTAGATTCTGGAACAAGTTGTGAACCAAATGCTCCTGCGAAAGCATCTTGCGCGGCGTAATCTTCCTCGACTTCATTTTTGAATCCCTCATCGGGAACTGAATCCTTCTGCTCAGGTAATGGAACAGAACTCACTTCAGCAACAGGAGACGATTCCGTTGGTAACGGTACCGATTGAGTGGGAGAAGGTGTTGGTTCATGGGGCAAAGGTACAGATTGAGCTTTTGTTTCTGCTGCCTCTGGAATTGTTTCTGGTTCTGGAGGAGGGGTTGCAATCTGTTTTTCTTTTGGCGAGGGTTCAGAGACTTGAACCGCTGGTCCAATCTCAATTTCTGCAGGTTGAGCGCCCTCGCTTGCGAACATTGACATTGGAAGAACATGCCCTGCAACATCAAGAGCACTCTTCAGTTCCTCAGCCATTGTTTGCATTTTGTCGATGTTCTCAGATGGTTTTGCCATGAGTTCCTCAATTGATTTGAGATAGCGATCCACTTCAGAAACTCCACCTGTCGTGAACGCAATGGCGAGAATTTTCAAAAATTGCATCGGGTCAAACAAAGGTTCCAATGAACGAATTACCTCTTCGGTAGCCAGAGGATGTGCACTGTTTTCGGCACCTGTGGAGTCTGATTGACCGGAGAATTGCAACAGAGGGTCGGGTAAGGCCATAAGATTGAGATGACCGAAGATGAGATAGTAAATTTCGCCGCCTTCGCATTGCAAACGTTCACTCGCAGCTTCAAAATCAAATTCCCCTGGCTGCAAAATGATGTCAGATAAATGTTCGAGAGCTTTTGAAAGCGCTTGTTTTGATTCCATTGCCATCATTTGTTGAAGGGCATCGGATGATTCAACAACACCGAAGTATGCTGCGGCATCGTCGACATCAATACCTTCTGGAAGAGAGGCTCCTTCAGGTACTCCTTCAGACAATCCATCCTCTCCTATCTTCGCCAATCTCATGCCGTTTTTGAGGTTGCTGTTGTTCTCCTCTATTGTTGATTGCGGGCCAAATCAAAAATCGCTCTGGACTGTTGTGCGGACCAACCCGTTTCCTGCAATTGCATGAGCAAGGAACGTTCCTGCTCACCTACAGCAAGTTCGCTAAGAACCCAATCAACTGCAGCATCTCGATCATCTGCTTGCCATTCTTCAAACAACGTCATATCGACTTCAATTCTTGCGCGGCGAACCTTCTTCTGTGAGGACGCATCAGCATCCTCCTTCGTTTCGCTCTTTTTACCAACTGGACTTCTCGCTGCAGGCGGGGTTGTTTCAGGTTTGGAAGACTTAGGAGGGCCTCGAGAGGGTCCGCTATCCGCGCCAGGAGGCCCACGCTTCGGTCCAGATGGTCCTCGTGCGGTTGGCATTCCTTTGGGTGGTCCTCTTGTGGGACCACTCGATGCAGGTGGGCTGCGAGCAGTAGATTGTGCCCGTTGAGGCATCGGTTTGGTTTGGAACGACGAAAAGAAATCATCGTCTTCATCGTCATCAAAGAAATCATCGTCCTCTTCATCATCATCGTAATCATAACCACGATTGCGTAACCGTCTAATGACGACAACAACCAACAACAGGACCACGACAACCCCCGCAACAACTCCACCAAACACAGGTGTCGTCATACCCAGAATTGTTGCATCCCCATCCTCATCGGCCGATTTTGGTAACGGGCAGCCATCATCGTATCCATCAAGTCCTTTTGGTTGCTCGGGACAATTATCCAGCAAGTCATTAACGCCATCTTGATCGGTATCTCGCTCACTCTTTGAACAACCTTCGTCGTCGACATTTGTTGTTGGCGAGTTTGGACACTTGTCAGGAGTTGAAGCACCAACTACGAATTCTCCCGGCCATTCGGAATCTCTCGATTCATTCCAAGCCTCAACACCCCAATTGTCTCCGTAGCCGTCGCCATCAGAATCGTTCCATTGGGTAGCATCGCCCGGGAATTTATCCCTGCCCCAGTTGTCAGCCCAACCATCTCCGTCATCTTCGCAACCAATTTCCAATGCATCGAGGTAGGATGTCCCAGATTCCTCAGGGCAAAAGTCCGCGTTGTTGCCCACAGGATTGTCACCGAAGCCGTCACCGTCTTGATCATGCCATTGCGTGCCGTCGAGAGGGAATGCATCTCCTGCCTCATTGATTCTCAATCCTGTGTCACTGTCTACATCAAACGTGTAGTCACCGAAATAGCCGTCACCGTCGAGATCTTGATTTAGAGCATTCTCATCAAGACAACCTGTTGAGTCAACGGGGAATCCGGGCTCGGTATCAGGACATTGATCAGAAGCATCTACAACACCATCGCCATCGGAATCGCGTTGATTGTCATCACAGCCGTTTGCATCAACGGCTGAGGATGAATCCGGACAAAGGTCGTCAATATCGACGACGCCATCTCCATCGCTGTCTTGAACAAGTTGTTCGTTGCTGCATCCACTGGAATCGACCTCGGCTGAGGCTTGTGTATCAGGACATGCATCGTCAGCGTTGGAAACTCCATCGGCATCATCGTCAAGCTGAGAATCAGCGCATCCATCGGCATCGACAAGTGCGAAGGTAGGGGTGTTGGGACACACATCCACTTCATCGTAGACGCCATCTCCATCGGTGTCATCGGTGTTCACGAGGGGGCAACCATCACCATCCGTTCCGCCAACAACGCCAAACTGATACGGGCACGCATCAGGGTTGGTCCCTGTGGGATTGTCTCCGAATCCATCGCCATCTGAATCGAGATATTGTGTTGAATCGAGAGGAAAAGCATCGTCCGTGTTTGCCCAACCGTCTTCGTCACTATCTGGACAACCTGGAACTGGATCGGTCGAGGTGCCGAAGACGCCGGGACAACCATCAAGAATCAGACCTTGGGAATTCGAACCGTTGTATGATGATGTCCAACGATCGGGATAACCATCGGTGTCGTTATCGTCTGCAGCTGCGATATTGTACGGGAAGAAATCAGGATTGGTGGCTCCTACGGAACCGTTGTCTCCATAGCCATCGCCATCGGTATCGGCCCACTGGGTTGGGTCATCTGGCCACATGTCTGCCCCTTGGTCAACTCCCCAGTTGATTCCGCCAACGCTTGAAGGATTGCTTGCTCCATCACCATCGGTGTCCTCACAACCGTTACGATCGCGATACGAGGTTCCGAAATTCCAGGGACAGAAATCACCTGTTAGTGTATCGGATTCGTTATCGCCAAATCCGTCCCCATCAAAATCCTTGTACTGGCGCGGATTGTAAGGGAATTTGTCACCAGGACTGGTTTCTACCGCTCCAGATGAACCAAAAATGGCATCACAGCAATCAACACCGTAGTTGTCACCTACACCGTCACCATCGGAATCTTTGGACTGCTTCCAGTTTTGTTGGTACCGATCTCCATTTATCCAGGTACCGTCGTTGTTTGACCAACCGTCCTCATCGAAATCAGGGCATCCATATCGATCAAATACCGAACGACCATCGTTGGTATCGCAGGCATCGATTGAATCTGCAAAACCATCGTGTTCATAATCATCGCAACCTTGAATGTAGTAATACGAAATTCCTGAATCGGATGGGCACTCGTCCGAAAGTGGGCCCGATGGATTATCTCCAAACCCATCCATATCAGAATCGACCCATTGGTCGCCCAGATTCGGTAAACCATCAATACGATCGAATACGAGATCCCGATCAGAATCGACATAAAAGCGCAACATCTCAACATCGATATCGGCTGAGTCGAGATAGGCGGCAATGAGCGTACCGTTCGAATCAACAGTTGTTGAGAAGTTCATGTTTGTGTGAACATCTTTCATTTCATGTGTGGACCAGCTTGAACGATCCTGAGCACGCCCATCCAGATGCATAGAATTGACACGAAGCGTGTGCGTTGTTGGTGATGTGGTCATCAACAAAATACCCGGACCGTTGGATATGACCTCCCATGCTCCGTCTTCTGCTGAAATCGGTTGACTTCCGTATGAGGACCATATTCCTGTGCTGTTTCGCTCATGGATGCTCTCTGTGGTGGCTTGAACCGCAAAAAGGAGGGACGTGCCGTGTTGGGTGCAGGCGATATCATGGCCACCAAGGTTTGCATTTGGCAAACTCTGCATTGAGACATTTGTCCAAACCTCAGTCGTAGCATTCCGCTCATGCGTTACCAAATCTCCATTTGAATCAAGTGAAAGAAGAACGATGGTATCGCTTGAATCCATGCACATGGAAAGCCTTGTAGAATCATCGATGAGAGTGGTTAAGGTTGTTGAGACATCGTGATCGATGTCAACAATTTGAAGTTCATGAACTCCTGAATTGTTCACGGTTGTGGCAACCAAAGTCGTTCCATTGGAAAGTTGAAGCGATACATGCTCGTATCCAACCGCATCACCAGAGTCCAATTCGGTTTCAGTTGACCACGTGCTTCCAGACTTGATGAGATGTTCAAGGGTATTGAGGCTTGAATCTCGATAGAGGATGTGCATGTCCGGCCCTTCAAACCAGAGCGACGGGGATGCCGTCAAATTTGAGTTGGAAAGAATCTCACTGGCCGACCATCCAGACGCTCCTTCGGTTGAATGGTAGAGTTTCTCAATGGTGTTGTGGGAATAAACAACATGAAGGTCACCGTTCGCATCAACCGCACTTGCAGGATAGGTTCCAAAATCGCTGAAGGTACGAATTTCTTGATGCAATGCGGTCCAAGACGTCGTCGTATGATGCACGTATCCATCCGTTTCATCAAGTAGAATCATGCTTGGCTGCCCCGCAGGAGTGACATCAAACTGGAATTTTGCTGGTGATAATAGTGTTTTCAAGGTTTCAGTGACCCATGAACCGCCCGGCGATCCGTCGTTCACGTGCTCAAGATGTACGAGCGAATGGGCCGATGATGCATTGAGCGAGAAAATCATCGCAGTTTCTCCACGATTTGTTGTTGTCAACTTTAGTCCAGACATGTTGCCTTGGAACGTGAATTGACTCGTATCAAAATCCTGTTTGGTAACCGTTATCATATCGATTCCGTACGTAGTTCCGCGCGTTAAGTTTCGAACCGAATACACAAACTCGATAGCGCCATCTGCATTCGAATCAAGGCCTCCAAGCGTAATCAAACCTAGGTGTTGTGATGTGGACCCTGTCCGAATCGTCTCAGTTGTTGATACAAATCCGTTCGCAGAGCCAAGGTACAAATCGATTTGACCTGCTGGAGTGAAGCCTTTACTTGAACCTATGAAGGTGTCTGCAAATCCATCATCGTTTACATCGCCTGCGGAGGCGAACATCCATCCGAGCCGTTCGTTGCTGGTTCCTTCCAGCGTCCAGTCAGCGGTTTCAGAAAAGTTCTCACTGGCGTTGCCCATGAACAAGTGAATCTTACCGCCCAGCAATGGGACTCCCGTCGCTGAGAGTTCCTGCACAATCAGTTCGTCCATACCATCGTTGTTGATGTCGTCAATTATCTCGACGGTCGTCCCAAACAATTTACCTGTTGCAAGACGTTGAATTGTCGCTTCTGGAATGGTTGAGAAACCGTCAGCTGAGCCGTAGAATACCTCAATAGCAGAATATCCGGTCGGCGAGGACTCTGTACCCGAATTCGATACGACAAAATCGCCAAATCCATCACCGTTCAAATCTCCACCACTCGACATTGCACGACCGTAGTATGGACCATCGGTGCTTGCTGAAATGTTGTGAGACCACAACAATTCTTCCGATCCCCCCGCATAGACCGACAATCGTCCAGAACTGCTGCCATCGGTCCAGTTTCCTTGCAATGCGACGATATCGTGGTAACCGTCTCCATTCATGTCATCAATTCGAGACAGTGTTTCGCCAAGCATTTCGTCTGCATTTCCGCTCGTGCTCCAGACTTGATCAAATTGGGTTTGATTCCACTCGTACAGCGAGAGCAACCCGTGATTCGATTCATCGATTCGACTCAAATTGTCATGTCCAGGAGACGACAGAAGCAATTGTTGTCGATCCGTTGATGCAAAGTGTCCAATCACGACACCGTTGCCGAACCGTTCTGAGGTTTGTGCTCCACTCAGAACGACTGGTGAGGATGAATCAAGTCCATCTGCACCGCCGAACATCACAGACACACGACCGTTGTTGTTGAGTCCGTTATCGGATGCCGTTGGTTGAGTGAAGACAACATCATCAAAACCATCTCCATTCAAATCACCATAAACGGCATCGCCTTCGACCACATCAGGATAAAGTGCGTACGTTGTCATGGCATCATTGGAAAGTCGCCCCGTTGATTGATCTTCCAAGCTTTTGTATATTGAAAGTAAAGTTTGACCCGATTCATAGGATGTCGTAGCAACTTGAGCGAGATTGTTAAGATCCAAATCTAGACCAATCGCTGAGTGTATCGATGCATCGCGTGCCAAAATTTGCTCGATGCGGTGCTCCCCGTCAAGTTGCAACCGAACCGCTTCTTCAGAGCGTGTGTACGCAACGTTTGCCACACCATTCGAATCCATTTTCAATGCAAATTCATCGCCCACCGGCCCACTGTCGAGAAGACTGTGATACCATCTCAGACCACTGTTGTTTACCTGCCAAAGCTCGCCTGTAGATGTACGAACAACCGCAAATTCATGATCCTTATCTGTGACCCGAACAATCATTGATTCAGGATAGAGGTCTTCAATGATGGTCCGTTTCAACCAAGTATCGGAGGTGTAAACTTGTCCCTGAAAGGCAAGTCGTGCCATTTTGACATCTGCTCCATCGCCGTAAATAGCGAGTGGCCTGTAGGCTTTGTCAACGACAACCGAACAACCAATCAGNCCCAATGATGCATCCACTGTGTCGATCAATGACTCACTAAANTCGCCANTGGAGGACAGTANACCCATCCGTATCTCGCCCAAGGCGTTCATCCAGCANAGATAACTCGAACCGTTCTCGGCGAGAAAAACACTGGGNGCGCTNAGATCACNAGGGGTTCCAGAAACCACAACATCACTCATCCACATGTCAATGGATGAATCTTGACGGACCAGCACCTCGGTCATCCCTTCCAAATCGATGGTTTGACCTGCAAGATCATGACCGTGTTCCATGGTACTCGGAAACGAATGTTCAGTGCGAATCTCGCCGTCCAAAACAGCCTCGCTGGGCTCCATTTGGGAAACAAAAGGTGCCATCAACTGGAGAAGCATGAGGAGCACAAGGCCTGAGGACAGGCCCGATTTGAAAAGCGTCCGCCCCTCGCGCATGAACTCCTTAGAACACTCAACGTTCTAAACCATTGTCAGCAATTGATTTGTTTTTTGATTATGACAACCCATGATGTCAAGAAGCATGTGCGCTTCGAAAGCACATGGCTCGGGCTCTCATCGCCGCAAACGGTGATTGGCCATTTTCGTTCAATCTCCAAGAAAAAAGAGTCGATTACGATACAATCATAGCCCTCGACGGTGCGGCAAATCGCCTCATGACGTTCGATATATTACCTGATGTTGTTGTTGGTGATTTGGACAGCATTGATTCATCGGTTCTGCAACATTGCAGAACGAATGGTGCAACCATTGTCCATTCCCCTGACCAAAATCGCAGTGATGTATCCAAAGGATTGGAATGGGTACATCAAAACTATCCGCAAGCGCAGGTCGATATCGTAGGGGTTGAAATCGGTCGATACGACCACTATCTTGCAGCACTCTCTGCCCTGTTTGAGGTCCAAAGCTCAGCTCGAATTTGCATGAACGGCTGGTCTGCTCAACGCGTACAACCTATCGAAACAAACGTCCATGTCACACCTGGTTCAATTGTGAGTCTGATTCCGTTTGGTGCTGTATCTGGAGTCACACTCGAGGGTTGTCAATACCCTCTTTCCAATGAAGTCATGACCTCTGGTACACGCGGGATTTCAAATAAGGCCATTGAGAGTACAATAACCGTTTCAGCTCAATCAGGCGATCTCCTGTTGCTCTTTGAGAGTTGATGGAGGCAAACCCAAACGGATGAATGCGCTGTAATCGCTCTCGCCATCCCAATCTTGTGCGTGTTGATCGACTCGGGCTTTTTCCATGGTATTTTCAATACCCCCCCAATCTTCTATGAGATTCAATTTTAGTGCAGCTTTTGGCGTGTACCCGGGTAGGAAATTGCGCCAAAGAAACGGAATACGCCCCGGCGTAACTGTATTCACTGCCTTGACGATGGAGGTGTTGCAGGTTTTGAACAATGTGTGGTAGAATTCAGGCCGATCGGCTAACTGATTGAGCCGATGAGCCATTTGAACGATCATTTGCCGGTCTTTGTCTGGTGGTGTGATGACACGATACATCGAAACAATGTTGCTTCTGCCGTGGGTACGCAATTGGGTAACATCGCGCTCAAACCCAACCAAAAGGTACAATTCGTATGAACGCCACAACCCCGTCCATGGATGGTATCTTTTGCCACGCTCTCTGCGGGTTTCAAAAGAAAACGAGAGACAGGTTCCGTCTAGAAATTCAAACGTAAGATAAGTGTGTGACAAACCTCGAAAGGAATGAAATTGATCAACAACGAACCATATGTCCTTCACTTGATTTGAATCAACAACAACTTCCTCAGCCCAATCCTCATCACGATCTTTTGTGGTTCGCCAATGAAAATTTCGTACATTTTTGAATGTGATTTTAGAATCGTTGAATACTGCACTGGATGTGAGTCTGCAATCCGATGCCCAATCCGCATGCAACTTGGGTTGACGTGGCCTCACCCGAGTCCACCAGATTCGAAAACCGTTCAACAAAAGAAAAAGAACAAACCCAGCCAAACCGAGAATGATATAGTACATCCAATCCGGCACACTGCTCACCATCGTTGCCATATGTTGAAAGTCGAATCCCACCAATCCATT
The DNA here is from genome assembly GCA_002726845.1 of Methanobacteriota archaeon. Taxonomy (GTDB): domain Archaea; phylum Thermoplasmatota; class Poseidoniia; order Poseidoniales; family Poseidoniaceae; genus MGIIa-L2. The sequence goes on from PBSP01000016.1 coordinate 17,975, forward strand.
GAACCGTCGGGGTGTTTTCTCCACAATTGACCTTCATCATCCAAAACGGTTGGAAGGCCCCCAGGATCAGGAGACCCATCGTTCAAGATTTGAGGGGCAGGGCCCAACTCAGGCAGTGTCAACAACTCGTCGTTTTCGCGGAAACGAACGAGCAAAACGAAGACAATAACGGCGACGAGTAAGCCCAGTACGGCAATTGTATACCAACCAACATCATCCGTAACAGTTTCATCACCAAACGACTGGCTTGGGAGGACTTCTTGCTCCTCTTTTGTCAATTCTGCAGCGGGCAGTCGAACGATGTTTACAGCCTGAGTACTGGCAATGTTTTCCAGATTTGTTACCTTGAGAACGACGAGATGCACCCCCGCAGGAAGCACCGAACAATCGTAAACTGGGCCCTCTGAGATCAACGAAGTCGACGAGACATCCCATTCCATCGTATATTCGGAAAAGTCCTCATTGTCATTGCTCGGTTGAGCGGCGACCAAACACGGTCTGTCGTTGGTTAAACCATCTCCGGTTACGAGGAGCTCAAAAGCAGGAGCAGGTCGGTTTTCTATGGTGAGATTGAGCGAGGTTTCTGCAGTTTGTCCAAGTTCGTTTCTGTAGGTTTCGCGAAGAGAATATTCTCCAGCAGGCCATGATGAGCAATCAATGGTTGTCGCATTGTCGAGGACAATAAACGGTGCACCAGTAAATGTCAACGTGCCAATCGCCCCATAACGAGGACCCGTTTCGTCAGCAAACATGCGGTTGATTTCACAGTTTGAACCCGTTTGCAGATTGCTCTTTCCCGTAAATTGCAACGACAGCATTGGTGTTTGCAAAGCAGGTACCATCTCGTATGTTGGTAATCCGATTGTCGAAATCTCAACACCGTTCATGTCGTAAAAGCCGAGGGCAAGTTCGTGAGCACCTCGAGACCAGGCATCGTAGGTCAGGCTTGCATTGGTTTGACCGACAACATCAATTGTTGTGGTTTCTATTACTTGTCGATCGTTATGAGTTGCTATCAAACGTACATCAACCAAGGTTGACGGGGTTGATGAATTGAGAATAACTACCACACGAACTGCATCAACATCTCCATCTTGATTTAAATCGAGTGAGTCGTTTCTGAGTGCGACCATCGTTAGACCCGCTTCTTCAAGTCCAATATCAGATTCAGCACCCGCATTGGTTAGACCAACCACTGGCATGAGCAAAACAAACGTCAGGATAAAAATCGATTTACGCATCTTGGTCACCTCCTGGAGGAGGTGGAAGAGGAATGGCCAATTCTGGTAATGGCAACATTTCAGATTCAAGAGATGGAAGGTCCTTTGCCTGATTGCCATCGAGTCCAATCATTTCTTCCGTCAGCATCTTTTCCTCATCTGAGCGCATGCTTCGAACAATCAGTGCTGCTGAAGCACCAAGAATGAATGCGACACCTATGATAAGATAAGTCAGCCATGATGCAGCGGGATCTTCGCCCATGATGGCAAATGCAGCATTCCACTCTCCGTATTCGTTCGACCATCCATCCCCGTTGTTGTCCTCACACCCTTGAAGATCGCGTGTCGAGGTACCAAATACATCTGGGCAATCATCTCGCAATGCTCCCAGTGGTACATCACCGAAACCATCACTATCGGTGTCCTTCCACTGCAATGCTTCGGTTGGGAATGCATCAGCCATTCCGTAAGGATGAGCAGCCCAGTCGTCGGTTGGATCCGACCAGCCATCGCCGTCGGTATCGCGGCAGCCGAGCCGATCGAGTATTGAGGTTCCGCGAATGTTTGGACAGGCATCAGCTTCGTTTCCATCGGCCTCATCGCCATACCCATCGCCATCGGTATCTCGCCATTGAGTTGGTTCATGGATAAAGGCATCACCGAGGTTGGACCAGCCGTCTCCATCCGTGTCTGGACAGCCCCAACGATCTCCGCCCGAACTTGGCCCCACAGAGGTCCCAGGTTGCGAAGGGCAAACATCCGCAGTTGTTCCAGACGGGTTATCTCCACGTCCGTCACCATCACTATCGTGCCATTGCGTTGAATCTTCTGGCCAGGCATCACCTGATCCGCCCGGGCTTGCGAGCCAATACGGTGTTGGATCGGACCAGCCGTCTTCATCCGAATCAGGGCACCCCCATCTGTCAAACGTTGACAATCCATACGTGGTTCGACATCCATCACCTCGGTAGGCAAGACGCCATGCAAGTCCGTCGAAGTACTCGGTGTTGTCCCCAAACCCGTCATTGTCAGTGTCGTACCATTGTGAGGGGTTGTCTGGGAATGCATCGGCGAAGCCTTGAGGATGGGCAATCCAATCGTCGGTAGGGTCCGAATAACCGTCCATGTCCACATCCCTGCAACCAAGTCGATCGAATCTGGAAATCCATCCACTTTCAACCTCTTCGGCATTGGAAAATTGACAAACATCGCCTTCAAAACCGGTCAGGTTATCTCCGTATCCATCGCCGTCAGTGTCGCGATATTGACTCGGTATCATTGGGAAATCGTCCACTTGGGTTGCGCCGTAGGTTTGGTTGTCGCCCCACCCATCAAAATCGGAATCCCTGAACTGTGTAGGATTGTCTGGGAAATCATCAATCAGATTGGCTCCCACGCTCTGGTTGTCACCGTAACCATCGAAATCACGGTCTTGCCATTGTGTTGGCTCGGACGGGAACGCATCAGCTCCATCAGTTGCAGACCAGTTCTCGCCCGGGTCGGACCAAGAATCACCGTCAGCATCAGGACATCCATAACGATCGGATGTTGAATAACCAAGAAGAAACGGGCAGGCGTCCGGCTGGTAAGCAACATCAAGCCATTGCCCAATCCCCCATTCCAAATGTGAAGCATTCCACATAGGATCGTCCCAGTTGTCCCCAAAACCATCCCCATCGGTATCGTGCCATTGACTTGATTCAAAGGGAAAAGCATCAGCCAAACCATCCGGATGAGCATACCATGGCTCCAAACCATTCAGACCTCCCGGATCGGCATCGGAAAAAGAATCACCATCGGAATCGATGCAACCATAACGATCGGAAGTCGAGTAACCTCTGCTGTCTGGGCAATGGTCCGGTTGATTGCCGAGGATGTTGTCACCATAACCGTCAAAATCGCGATCACGCCATTGTGTTGGGTCTTCTTCAAAAGCGTCCGCACCGTTTTGGATATCCCAGCCTGAATCCGTGTCCGACCAACCGTCTGAATCCGTATCTATGCAACCCTTTCGGTCGTTGGTTGAGGTCCCCACGATGAGGTCACAATCGTCATCCAAATCGACAAAACCATCCTCATCGGTATCTCTGTCTGTCTTGTCTATGGAAGCGAGCAGTGTGTAATCGAAGCCATCGTTGCACCAGGAATTCTTCCCTTTGATTTTTACGTATACATAGCCGGGTTGCGACATTGTTTTCGATAACGTACCCGATGGATTGTCGTTGCTTCGCCCCATGCTCGCAACTTGCGAACCGGATTCGTCATGCATTGAATAATCGCCTTCCCAACCATCACCAGGGCACCACCATGCTGCATTGCTCATCGAGCCCGAGAATGCGATACTGACGATGTCACCTTTGTAAGCATAAATTCGCCACCAATCGGTTCCATCGTTTGGCGAGCATCCGTCCGGATCACAAACATAACCGTTTGATGAGACGCCATCCGTGAGCAGATTGGAGGCTGCTTGAGTGTCGTCTGCATTCACCGATGGCAACGTGCAAAGCAACAGCAGGGCAAACAAGCCAACGGCCATGCTACGCCCGAGCATGTTTGTCCATGAGGTATACTGGTTATGAACAAAGCGACGCCTATGTAAATCGTCCTAATGCATCACGTAAGGCTAATTCTAAGTTTTCATGTTCGAATATGTAGCCCAACTCGACAAGTCGGTTGGGATGAACCTTCTGACCTTCGAGGATGAGCGACCTGCCCATAGCGCCGAACAGGATTTTCATAACAAAACCGGGGGTTGGTGCGAAGGCTGGACGGCGTAAAACCTTGCCAAGGGCTTTTGCAAACTGCTTCTGAGTAACCGGGTTTGGAGCCGTTAAATTGAACGCTCCGCTTGCTGTATCGTGATTCATTAGATAATGAATGGCATAAATCTGGTCGTCCAATGAAATCCAAGATTGCCACTGCCTCCCGCCGCCTATGGGACCCATTGCGCCCAACTTCGCAGGCAAGAGGATTTGTTTGAGCATGCCACCGGCGGCGGTCGTAACGATTCCTGTTCGCAGGTGAACCGTTCGAATTCCTGCTGCTGTTGCTGGATCCGCTGCTGATTCCCATCGACGACAGATATCAGCGAGGAACCCTTCGCCACTGCTGCTGTTCTCGTCGAGATGTTCGTCGCCTCTATTGTCGTAATATCCAACAGCAGAAGCGCACATGAACAGCGAGGGGGGTGATTTGAGTTTCGATAAGGCAGTCGAGAGATTTCGAGTTGGAATCTCTCTGCTTTCAGCAATTAATTCCTTTCGTTTCTTACTCCAACGTTTGTCGCCAATTCCTGCACCTGCAAGATGAATGACAACGTCAAAATCCTCCAAAGAGCCTTCAAGAATTTCTCCAGAGCGATCGTCCCATTTTACAATCTTTGTCGGATCTTGATCTGCGTGCAGACGTGTACTTGGTCGCACAAGGCGATGCACGTCATGTCCGTCGGTTTCCAAGAAAGCCCCTAATTGCGTTCCAATAAGGCCTGTTGAGCCGCTGATGAGAATTCGCTTGCGCGGCGCATCAGCAAACATTTGTTGTCGTTTTAGATCTGCAAGAACCCTGCGGGAACGGTGCTTGAACATTTGACGGACGCGCGGCATGACCATAATTGGTGCACCGATTCGGGTGAAAAAGTGAAACGGTAATTTCCAATCGATCTTATCGTGAATCTGCATCTCAAAGTCACTTATTTCGTTAAATTTGTGAACGTGATTCCAACGTCCAAACGGACCTTTGATCATGTTGTCGCAAAATTGCTCACCTTCGATGTAACTGTGATGTTTGGCAACCCAGCGCTGAGGCACAATACCAATCGACATTCGGAAGGAAGTCACCGCACCGTCTTTGATTCCGCCGACTTCGACCGGGCGTATTCCCTCCCAATCTGGCATTATTCTGCGTACTGCGCCGGGGCGGGCATGCCAGTTCCAAACGGTCTGGCGTGAGAAAGGAAGCGTTGTTGTGTGTTCAAAAATCGGCATACTGAACTCCTTTGTTAGGAATCAGCGTATTTTCGTATATAATCCTCAGTTTTGAACTTACGTTGAGTAGATGCTGATGTCATGTAGCGTACCTTGCCAAAAACAGCTCTTTCAAACCAACCTCTATCAAATCGCCCGAATATCCAGAAGATGCCTGTGTAAGAATTCGGATCTCTTCCGTCGAGAGCCCACCTATCGTTGAGTTGGATAAGCCAGTCACACGCTGTTTCAGGGTCTGGGCACCATTCAAGCACTTTCTTACCCCAAAGCATGCGCAAGTAATTGTGTATGATGCCCTCCTTGCGCAATTGCATTTGCGCAGCATTCCAAAGCTCGTCGTGCGTCTCACCGTTTTCCAACTGTTCAAAGGTATAGAGGTAAGGACGTTCATCGTTCGAGTGTTCTTCAAGAGTTTTCTTTGCCCATTCAGGCAACGTTTCGTAATAGATGTGATTCGGATGTTCGTGACAATAAACAAAACCAAGCTCTCTCCAGGTGATGACTTGGTCAAGGAAGGCTTCTGCTCCTTCGCTCAAGCCCCACCAACCTGCCCTTCGCCCATTGTGCGGTGGAGTGATAAGCATTGGATTCCACTTTTCTGAATTAAGAACCTCAGTAACGATTTCGAAGGAGGAAATGTGTCCGTAGTGCAGCCATGGAGAAAGGCCACTGCCACCGTGACGTTCTGGATGGTTGCGATCGAGGTGGTATGTTGCAAGTCGTTGCTCAATGAATTTTTTCAACTCGGTGCGGGCAGTGAGCGAACCCCCTCTTTTTCCGTCAACTGGTGGAACCTCGTGGTCAATGTCAAGCACTTCCAAGGCTTCTCGGCCTTCTATCGACGCTTCAGAGACCCGCCATATGAATTCAAGCGGAGTCAAGGGTACATCGACTCGTTCGAAACATTGTTTCACAATCTCTGAGCCATCAGGTACTGCATTGAGATTCTTCAACGGTTCGGGAGCTGGCGGGTTGGCAATGAAGTTCAACACGTTTTTGTGGATGTAGCGGCGAAATGAATGCGCCGTGGAAAAGGAGCGCTCAGGAGCACGCATTGGGACGATGCCGTTGCTATCGATGCATCGCACAGAGCAGTTTGCAACATTTTTTGCTCGCTGAGCCACGTCTCGAGGCATGTATGTAGGATAGTCGTCGATGATAACAGCCACAGCATTTTCTGAAAACGAGCGCAGGAGGCCGCCCGCTTGAGCCTTTTTGGTTTCCACGTAGGGCACATAAGTTACTGGACTTGTTTCAAACAGTTTTCTGTTGTCGATCATCCCTTGCAACACAAAGGTGTGAATTCGGTCATTGGCCCATCGGTGACCCAGCGCTAGACACTCCACAACAATGAGGGAAACGTTGTGTTCGTTGGCCAATTCGATTGCATGATCGAGAGCGTGATTCCATCGAGCTCGACGGGAACTTGTCATCCAGTAGACCACGTGCGTTCCATTTTTGTTCAACGGTTTGTTGTTACCGTCGATGCGTCGTACGTCAATCATCGTACAACCTCCTCTGACAACGACATTCTTCCATCACTGAAAACCAGATGGTAAGGGCGTTTGGATTCGGAGCTTAAGTCGATGAGGGGGAGAGATGCATCTCGAAGAGCAACTTCAGCAAAACCTCTCATTGCAGCAGAAACCCATTCCAGTTCTTCGAATTCTTCCGTTGCAAAAAACTGTACTTTGGAGATTTCATCAGCCTGGGGGCGTATCTCCAATGTTGTTGGGTCGATTTTGTAACAAAGGAACAAACCAACGCCATGTTGAGTTTTTGTTGTTCTCAAGCCGATAAATCCAGTGATTGTGCCGTCGATGTTTGTTTCTTCTTTTAGCTCCCTAAGAACTGCAGATTCAATGGATTCGTTTGGCTCTACGTGCCCCTTGGGCAGACCCCAGCAGCCTTCGTAGGGGCCTTTGGCTTCTTGGACGAGAAGAATGCCAGATTTAGTGACTACCGCAGCAGCCACACCAATGTCGAATCCATTAGTCACGTCTAGATTGGGGCACAACCAGTATTTGAAGAACCGTTTAGAAAATTACCACAACGTTTCCCAGTTTGAAACAGTCCTTTATACCTTGAACGTCGTTTTGACCAATTATGAAAGAAAACCGCAACATGGAATTTAATGCCGTGCCTGCCGATGCAAAACTCCCCACAAAATACGGAGATTTTCGTATTCGGTCTTACGTGGACCCCATCGATGGCTCCGAACACGCTGCAATCTACTACGGAGACATGAACAATCAAACACCACCCTTGGTTCGAGTCCACTCAGAATGTCTTACCGGGGATGCCTTGGGAAGCCTGCGTTGCGATTGCGGCCCGCAGCTTCAACACGCCCTCAAAACCATACAACGGGAAGGAAGAGGTATCGTCCTCTACTTGCGTCAAGAAGGCCGAGGCATTGGATTGTTTGCAAAGATGCAAGCCTACAACCTACAGGATCGCGGGCTTGATACCCTCGACGCAAATCTTGCATTGAACCTACCAGCAGACGGTCGAAACTACAAAATCGCAGCCCACATGCTGAGCGATATTGGATACGACAGCATCCGCCTGATGACCAACAATCCTGACAAAGTTGAGCAACTTGTGGAACACGGCGTCAACGTCGTCGAGCGAGTCGAGCACAAAGCAGGCCTTTGCTCTGAAAACAGAGAATATCTACGCACAAAAGCGGCACGAATGCGGCACATATTGCCAATCTAGAGGTGAAGCATATGGCAGAAGTAATTTTGACGGCGGACCGACTCACACACGCAGAGGCGAAGCGAGTGAGCAAGGATTTAATCGGCGAAATCGCTCCAGACTTTTCGCTGATTGACGATGCAGGTGACGTTTTTGACAGTAAAACTCTCGATGGATCTTGGAGAATTCTTTTCTTCTATGCGAAGGACGGGTCCCCGACCTGCAAGCGTGGCTGTTTGACGTTCAAGGAACAATACGATTTGTTCGTCTCAGCCGGCTGCCAAGTTGTTGGGATTGGGCAGGGAACGAGCGAATCGCACGCCAAGTTCAAGAAAGAACTCGGAGGATTACCGTTTCCACTATTGGCCGATCCTGACCGGGCAGTGGCAAACAAGTTCCTCGTACCCGTTCACCTCGGAATGTTTCCCGCCAAATCGAGTTTCTTGATTGGTCCAGACAATCGAATTCATCACGTCTACGACTGGTTGTTCCGACCACGCCGACATGTTGCTCGAATTCTGAAGAGTTTGTCTTCCGTTACAGGGGGTACTGAATAATGTGGGACACTCTCCTCAACGAAGCAGGCCTCACCGAACGAGAGGTCCGCTCGATTATGGTTCTCGGAAACAACCCCAACATGCGGGCTAGTGAACTTGCCAAAGAACTGCAAACAACGCGCCTAGATGCCTACAATAGCCTTTCCAGGCTGCAAGAGATGGGGATTGTCACTGCAACTGCTGACCGACCAATGCTTTTTTCGAGCCTTCGAGTCGATGAAGCGTTGCAACACATCATCGAAATGCGACGACGTCAACTTGACAACCTCGAGGAAGGGTTCAACGAGCTTTCCAAAGGAATCACAGAAGCAAATGCATCCTATGAAGCCAACCGCCGTCAACGCGACGAACCAAGATTCGCTGTTCTCAAAGAACGAAGCCACATTTACCGACGCCTTGAGCGCATGGCTGAAGAGGCTGAAGAGCGGCTTGTTTTGCTGCTGGGACGATACGGTATTCTTCATCTGTGTCGCAGCGAAGCCTTGGAAACCGTGAACTCCGTTGCTGAAAAGGGAGTGGTTGTTCAAGTGATTGCTCAATTGGATCGCAGAACTACACGATTCTTCCAAAAACTCCACGATTCCATCGAAATCAAACACTCTGATGATTTGGACTCGCAAGGATTCCTACAGGATTGCACACACGTTGTACAATTTTTGAACATCGAGGAAAACCCTGTAGGGAGAGGCAAAGAAGATGCTGCATTGGTCATCGAGAGTGAACCTTTCGCCAAGGCGCAAGAAAACCTCATTGACACCATCTGGGAAGACGCAGTTCAGTTCGAAGTTGCAGAAGCAAGATTTTCGAAAGGACGTATCCACGATCCATTAAGACTCACAATCGGTGAAGGATCTTTCCTTGACTCACTTGTTGGTGCACTTGGCGTCGACGACCTTCCGGAACATGATACTCCTTTCGACCCTGATGCTTTCCTCGCNGCGGGAACAGANGTCAANCAAGCTCGNCAAGAACTGACCAAGGGACGACTCTCCAACCTGAAAATACTCGGAATCGATTTGTCTCGAATGCTACGTCAAGTGGGCAATCGCGTCGGTCATGAGTTGGCCTTCTCACTTCGATCCATCGAAAACCACGTCGAGTTCCTTGATGAGATGATGGATTGGTGGGAATTTGCTGGACTCGGCCGCCTCGAATACGGTATCGACCCGGTTTTCCACGTACAGGTCGGGCTCGACCATCCTCCCAGTGAAGATCCAGACGTTCTTCCCATGTGGGAACTTGACGATGGAATCATCGAAGGAGCTCTCATGACACGGTTTCCCAAAGATGGAAACGTAAACGTTCGACGGTACGATGGAACCGGCGCCTCAGATGACCTCTGGAGGTACCACATCATCATGAACAATGAAGAACAACCCGCGGAATCGTCGGCATGATGGAACTCAGCCTCAACGCAACTACTATCCTGATTGTCTTCATTTACGTCACAATTGCCTGGTTGAAGACCGTCTCTTCTGGCAATGTAACTGTTATGGACGTCCTATGGGGCATGGGCTTTGTGTTCATCGCTTGGACTCGGTTTCTTCTATCAGAATCCTACAACATCGCCTCGGTAGCGTGCCTAGCTTGCGTAACAATTTGGGGATTACGCCTTGGTTATGTACTGCATAAACGAACCAAAAAACGTGGCGAAGACCCGCGATACGTTCGCATGCGCCAAACAGCAGGAAAGAACTGGTGGTGGATCAGTTTCTTGCAAGTCTTCATCTTGCAAGGAATCTTGTTGCTTGTCGTGGCTCTTCCCATTTTTTACTTAATGCCCTTGAACTCAGAACCCGTCGAGTGGTCATCGACTTCAATTGCGTTCGCATCGCTGTGTCTGTTTGGATTCATCGTAGGCCTACTCCTTGAACACAAAGCAGACATGGAACTGAAAAAGTTTCGAGCAAAACACGGCCCCGGCCATCTCAAAACCGATGGAATGTTTTCCGTCACAAGGCACCCGAATCATTTGGGTGAAGCGATTCTGTGGTGGTCAATAGGCGGTTTTGCCGTTGTTGTTGGTGGTTGGAACGCAATCCCGGCCCTGATTGGACCATTGATTCTCACACTGCTGCTTCGATATGTAAGCGGTGTACAAATGTCCGAAGTCGATTTACAAGAACGGGAAGGGTTTGCAGAATGGGTTTCAACCACACCACCACTGTTTGCAAACCCAATTCGAGCACTCTTGCAAAAAAACGCCGATTGATAAATGAAAGGGAGATTTTCTTACCATGCGCCTCTTGACGTTTCTGCGTTTTATTCGTATGATTACGAAGAAAGGGCCCGCTGATCTCGAAAAGATTCAGAACATGGGTCTGCTCGCTGTCAAACTAACGCAAATCTTTGCACTTCGCCCAGATTTGCTTTCGGAAGAAAAGTGTAGGCAACTCCAATCGTTGTATCAACGTGCGAACTCAATCCCAAAGGAAGATTCGATGAAGTTGATCGACGACCGGGCTCCTGCTGGATTCCTTGATGCATTTGAATCGTTTGAACAAGAACCGTTCGCTGCAGCAAGCATCGGTCAGGTTCACCGAGGTGTTCTCAAAGACGGTAGTGAAGTGGTTGTGAAAATCATCAAGGCCGATTTTGAAAAGTCGTTCCGAAAAGATGTGGCCAGAATGCGTCGTTGGTTGCGCATCGGCTTGTTCTTAAATCCGAAGTTACGAAAAGTCGGAAACCCGATTGGTCTGCTCCAACACGTCGAAGATTATACGCTTCGAGAACTCGACTTGCGAAACGAGATACAGGGCGCTGAATTGCTTCAATCCAAAGCCAAAGAAGTTGAACATCAATTCCCCATGCCCCTCTTGAAATTCCCCAAAGTATGGCCTGAACTGTCCAATCGCCACATACTCGTTATGGAGCACGTCAAAGCTCCTACACTTGAATCCCGACTCTCAGAAAACGACCTTGAATGGGACGATTTACTGCAACTCTTCCGAATCCACGGTGCATACATGTTTGGTATTGGGACGTTCCACGGAGATCTTCACCCAGGTAACGCCATGGTTGACAGGAACGGCATGTTCACGTTCATCGACACCGGTGCGATATCTCATGCCCCAGAAAACGTGCGCTCAGCGCTCTTTGGCTTCTTCTACTATCTTGCCAAAGGGCGCTTAGATGAAGCCTTCGAGGCGATGCTTACGATGGCAGACACGCCCCCTACAGGGGAAGCAAAAGCAAGGTACATGCGAGAAATGCATGAGACCTATTCCGGTTTTGTCGGCAAATCCGTCAGTGAAGTTAGCCTTACCCAACAAATGATGAAAACGGTGCGTATTGCTGTTCTCGCAGGTTGTCGGTTTGGAGAGGAAGCCTTCCCAATCATTCGATCGCTGATGTACATGGACGGTATGGTTCTTCGAGGACATCCAAATGTCGATCTCATCTCATCGATGGGACCCTACTTGGACGAATTTGCCTCGATTGTTGAACTACCTTACACAGAGGGCTCAGTATCACCTCCATCGTCTTCGAAAACCACATTCTGGGAAAGCAACCCAAGCCCGTCCGAGTAACTGGTTTGAAACGCCGCTTTATATGTGACAAGACGATGATTTTACTCTATGGCCATCGCAAATTCTCAACACATTGTCATCGTCGGTGCAGGACCCGGAGGACTCGCAGCGTCTCTACTACTCGCCAAAGCCGGAGTAAAAGTAACCGTAGTCGAGCGCTCTTCAACAGTTGGAGGACGCACCAAAGTCATCGAACGCGACGGATTCAAATTTGATCTCGGACCAACTTTCTTCCATTACACTGAAGTTATCGAAGAAATTTTCCAAGCGATTGGAAAAGATGCACACAAAGAACTGAAATTGAATCAACTCGACCTTAATTATCGTCTGATTTTCGGCCAAGGTGGCCAACTCGACTGTACCAGCGATCTCGATGTCATGAAAGACAGAATTGCAGTACTCTCTGGAGAGAAAGATGCAGACGCCTTCGTGCAGTATGTACAAGACAACCGTAAGAAGCTCAGCCGTGCCAAGGCATGTTTGCAGGAGCCCTGGAATGGACCTAGTGACATTTTCTCAAAACGTGTCATGCGTGCAGCCACAGTATTGAGACCGACACGCTCTGTTGCAAGCGATTTGATGCGCTTGTTTGACGACGACCGGCTCATGCTTGCAATGTCGTTCCAAACCAAATATCTCGGAATGTCTCCGTTCAACTGCCCAAGTTTGTTTACAATTCTTGCCTTCCTTGAGTACGAGTACGGCATCTTCCACCCAACCGGAGGACTCGGTTCAGTCCCAGTGCGAATGGCTGAAATTGCGGAGGAGATGGGCGTCGAATTCCGGCTTGGTGAAGCTGTTGAAGAAGTCATCATGGATGGTAAAACCGCAGTAGGAGTTCGCACCGAGAAGGAAGTCTTGATGGCGGATAGAGTCATCGTCAATGCAGACTTTGCCAACGCCATGACAAGCATAGTACCAAATAAAGCTCGAAAGCGATGGACCGACAAGAAGCTGGAATCAAAGAAATACTCTTGCTCGACATTCATGCTCTA
>PBSP01000017.1 GCA_002726845.1 Methanobacteriota archaeon
ATGGTAATGGGTCCGGAGGGAATTGAACCCTCGATCTTCGCCTTGTAAGGGCGACGTCATAAACCCCTAGACCACAGACCCAACCTTCCGTTGATGGAGTCGTATTTGAAACGCTTGGCAATCCAATAACCTCAAAATAGATGCTCAACCGCATTGAACCAATGGACGAAGAGGCTCAAGCGGCCGCAGCGCGGTTGGTTCGCCGTCTGAAAGATGGATACACCATCACTATCGCTGAATCCTGCACAGGTGGTTTATTGTCGAGTACGCTTACTGACATCGCTGGTGCGAGCAAGTGGTTCAATCAATCTTGGGTGACATATTCCTATGATGCAAAAATTCGCGAACTGAATGTCGACCCTAAGACACTGGAAAAACGCGGTGCAGTATCCGCAGAAGTTGCAATTCAAATGGCACAAGGCGCTCTTGCGCGAGCAGATGCTGACATTGCAATATCCATCACAGGAATTGCAGGACCGAGTAACGATGGTACCAGCAAAAAAGTAGGATACGTCTATGTCGGAATAGCATCAAAGACTTGGGCTATCGCTGAAGCAACGCAGATCGGTGGAAATCGACAAGAGAACAAAGAAGGGTTCGTACATTTCGCTCTGCTCACGGCAATCCGCCATTGGGACCAGGCGATGGAACTCGCTGAGAAAAACCTACAGGATGAAATTAAACAGAGGGAAGAAGAAGCCAGAGTAAAGGCCCTCGAAGAAATTGCACGCAATCAAAGAGCTGCTGCTGCCGCACAAGAGACCGCTTGGCAATCCCAGTCATGGGCTGACCGAAACGCTGGCTCAAAAGATAACAACTTAGGTACTGATGTCGATTGGGACAAGGATTCAGCAAACGAGTGAACATGAACCCTTTTGGAGGGTCGTCTCTCATGACTGATTATGACTGCGAAATGGGGTGTAATTTCGCAGGAGTTGATGAAACGGGGAATCCTTGTTACAACTGGAGTAAAACAAAAACTCCTCACAATAGAACATCCGATACAAGTTCTTGAACAGGGCCCAAAAATTGGTTTTCAACGCGGAATGTTGACAACCGAACTCCTCGATCAAATGATTTTGGAATCGAAACCGAACAATGAGCAAAAAAACATCAGTCAGCCAATAGGTCGAACCATCGCACCAATTAAGGACCCTGAACCCGTTAAAATTCAATACAGAAACAATCTTCCAGATTGGAGGGAAAAAGACTTTTCAGGAATTGCTACAGATGTTGATAATGACATTCTTGTTCATTATGATATAACCGGGAACAGCACGACTGAGGGGAAGATGAGTCACATTCAGGCATGCTTCAATGACCGCTTGAACAGCATTCGAAAAATGATTGTAAAAAACTCTCGACTTCCAAGAAAACCTCAGGAAATTGGTAGATTGAATACAGAGTACAGGCGCTACCAAGGTTATGAAAACCTAGCCGTCGCAATCGGACTTGTCAACGAACCTAGGCACACAAAAAACGGACATCTGTTGTTCGCTCTGGAGGATGAAACCGGTGAAATGAACTGTCTGCTGACAATTCGTCAAGGTGATGATCGTGACCGAATGCACGAACAGGTTGTACAGGCAGGTTTGATGCCCGATGACGTGCTTGGAGTGAGTGGATCATTTTCACAGACGGGCGACATTTTCTATGTTGATGACCTGTTCTTCCCAATGAAAGATAGGCATGAAAAACAGGCGGCGCAGGCTGGAATAAGTGCTGCATTTCTTTCGGATATCCACTTAGGATCGAAGACATTTCTTGAAGCCCAATGGCACAAAATGGTACGCTGGTTTCACACCGATCCTCTCGCAAAGACCATCAAATACTTGGTTCTAAGCGGTGATTGCGTTGATGGTGTAGGAATATACCCTGGTCAAGACAAAGAACTCGCAATACCTGATTTTTATCGACAATACAGTCTGTTCGCACAAATGCTTGAGGAATTGCCCGATTGGGTTGAGTGCGTGATGCTGCCTGGAAACCATGATGCTGTGCGACCTGCTGAACCACAACCAACCTTTGGCAAAGAAATCCAACAAGATTACAACAAAACGACGTTTGTAGGGAATCCTTGTGATTTTTCATTACATGATGTCAGAATTCTTTCGTATCATGGGAAGTCCATCGATGATTTCGTTGCAGGGTTGCGCACGGTAACGTATGCAGAACCTGTTGAGGCAATGCGCCAGATGCTTAGAAGAAGACATTTAGCCCCTCAATGGGGGGGTAAAACGCCGTTATCCCCAGAAGTTGAGGATGGGCTTGTCATACGAGAGGTTCCAGATATTTTTGTGACAGGGCACGTACACGGGCATGCTTGTATGGACTTTAGAGGGACCACACTCATTTGTTCTTCAACGTGGCAAGATCAAACATCATATCAGAAAATGCTCGGTTTTCAGCCAAAACCATGCATGCTAACCGTTGTCAATCTTCAATCGCACGAAACAACTTCAATTCCCTTCGCTTGATGGCAGCTTGATGAAATCGAGGATTTTTGACAAATCCTTCTCCATTACAATCGGAACGTTCGCATCGGTAAACGCTTTAATTGACGAATCGCGACTTGGATTAAAACCAATGAATTTGCTACCCTCAACCATCATGGATAAATCCATTTCTGAATCACCAACGGAAACAATCTCCTCTGGTGAAAATCCATGTATCTCCATTAGCCGCGTAATGACATCCCCCTTACCACTTGCATGAAGTCGGCAAACACCGTCATCGGTCAAAAAGCCGTTTTCATCAAATTCGAAACCATTCGCTATCCAATCGTCAACTTTCAGCATAGCAGCTATACTGCTGACAAACAAATCAACGCCTGCACTGACGATTGCGACGTAAACGCCCTCATCTTGAAGTTCTTTTACGGTCTCGCGTGCGCCTTCCATGAGGGAAATACCCGAATACATTCTGAACAATTCGTCCTTATGGATTGGCTCGCGGATCGCTTTCCACATCGCAATATCAGAACGCATGAATTCAACATCAGTGATTTTCCCCGCAATAAACTGCGAGAGATTTTGGCTGTTGTCTGTACCGAATCCATCATGCAATGTTTTCCACGAACTCACAGAGTCTACGAGTACTCCATCGCAATCGAAAACAACACAACGACATGGTTTGGCCATGACCTGTGCTGGACATCAACGCTTGAAAGCGTTCGCTTTGCTCCAGAAGATTGGGCCGGTGACTCGAGGTCACCGGCCCATCAACTGTCGTTCAATCGTTACCTCGTCTCAGACGACCTTGTTGTACTCAAGATCCTGGTAGGTCTTGATGACCGAACCTTCTCCTGGTCCTGGTTGGTACGTGATACGAATCGTAGCATCGTCCAATGCCTTTCCGTCAGGAGCATGTGTCTTGACGAAGATCTGGTCACCGATACCAAAGGTAGACTCCTTGAAGGTACCATCGTCTTCAACCTTATCGACAAAGGTCACAAACGCATCGCTGTTCGAAGGATTGAATCCATAAACACCACTCGTGTTCGAGAGGAGTGTTTCGTAGGATGTTCGAGCACCGTCTGAGTTGGTGTAAAGCACCGTTACTGTGACGGCACCTGTAGCCAACTCAGCTTCTGTTTGATCGACTGTAATGGACCAGTATCCGTCCACAGTTCCAAGTTTTTCGTTTTCGATGTCAAACGTCACACGAGGAACACCCAACTTACCTGTCTCAGCAAGAGATGAAGCCCAGACATAGATTACACCGGAGAGAACCACGGTAATTGCAACCATGAGGATGGTTGCGATAACCGGGCTAACAGCCATTTCGTCCTCGACAATGCGTCGTGTGTCTTCGTTCTCTTCTTCTTCATCGTCACGGCGGCTTGCCATGGCAAGTGCAGTTACGAAGAAGCCAGCAAGAGCTACGACGACGAGACTTGGTGCGAACGATGGAACAGATCCAATGCCACCACCGAGTTGAACAACCGACGGGAGTTTGTCTCCGCTGCTGAGGAAGTCCTCAGCTGGCTTGTTCGCATGGTTACAGGTGGTTGGTATTCCTGCGTCACTACCGATTGCAGATGCATCGGAGAACATGACGTTGTTGCACCAGTTGCTGTCTTGGAGAAGCGGTCGGCGCTGGGATTCCTTCATTCCATCGTCACCGTATGCACCAGGCTTGGACCATTGGTCACCAACAACACCGCCACCATAGTTGATGTGGGATGATGGATCATCGGTCTGGAACCGTTGTGCAGGAGACTTCGAGAGGTCACACTCTGCATCCAAACAGGTGAGAACGTCCATTTCAACCCAGATGTATGGTGTGGATTGTCCGTCGTCAACGATGTACACGTATTCCTTGATGGTCATGGTCTCGCCCCATTCAGGAGGTGTGACGTACATGACGTTCTCTGCTTCACCGTGACCTCCACTGGTGTGGAAGGTTACAGCCAACATGTGGTCGTAGGTGTATGGTCCTTGATCGCCGCCAGCACTGACGTCAACCTCAACCGGCACATAGGTGCCCGTCAAGACGTCGGTAATGCCTTGGAAGTCAAATCCTGTGGTTTCATCGAACGAGTAATCTGCAACGAGTTCACGTACGTTTTCAACACGAACACCGATTTCTTGAGTTGCAACACCTTGTTGGTAACTTGCAATCGGCATAACCGATGGGTCGTAGTTCGGAACATAACTTGGTGCGGTTGCAGTATCCTTGAGGACAAGGCGGATCTGACAGAAGTCGGAGCCACTTGGTCCAATTTGGTGGATACCGTTGTCGTTCAAGTAGTCGATTTCCCAAGCGTTAGCGGTTGTCGTTGCATCAGGTACGAGTGTGAAGACAAGGTTGTCTCCAACGATTTCTGTGCTGAAGTAGTTCTCGTATGTACACTGGTCGGTTGATTCTACAGTCCAAGTCAAGTCAGCATCGAGATGGTCAACATCGTACTTGACTGCAGACAAGTCATAGGTCAAGTTTTCGACATTGGTATCATCCTCCATGAGGCTGATGGACCATGGAGCAACTGGTGTTGATCCGTTCGCAGCGGTTACAACGGCTCCAGAGGTGACATCCCAATCGAGGACGACTGGAGCATCGTTTACTGGACTTACAGAGAACGAGACAACATACGGATCTGCGTCAGCATTCTCGCCGGTGAAGCTGTATGCCTCACACTCTGCTTGCGATGTGGTTGGGTTGAACACATGCGTATGCATGTTGTAACAACCAGTGTAGAAGGTTCCACCCCAGTTGGCGTTGTTGAGATACACATAGTTCTCACAAGCAGCCTTGGTGTCGTCTGTGGTGTCAGCAAAGTCAGAGTTGTAACATGTACCGGCGTCGTCGCTTAGAGTGAGTGTGACGTCACACGCACCACCAAGTTCGTTGGAGGTGTTCTCGGTGATGGTCAATTCGTTGTTGGTTACGCTTACTCCGAATGCAACACAGCTCGTTGGTACGGACGCACCCCATGTGTAGACTTGTCGAACAGGGCTCTGTTCGTTGTCCATGTCACGGATGTACGACTTGCTTGCGTTGGAGATGTCACCAAGGAACTTGGAGACGCTACCGAATCCTTCAGGAACGATGTTCGTGTAGGATCCATCATCAACGAAGACTGGCATACAATCAGCACGCTCCATGTTGCAGATGTCTGGCTTGTCGTTGACGTTGTTCACCGTCAAGGTCATGTTCTTTGTATCGGTCAAGCCGTTGCTGTCTGTTACGACAAATTCGAACTCAATCGTACCAAATTGGTCAGCGAGAGGCGTGATGGTCACTGTGTGTCCATTCTTGTCCCAGTTGACCAAGACGTTGCTGTGTGCAACGGTTGTTCCTTCTGTGACGGTCCAGGTGAGGTCAGCCTCATCGTCTTGGACGTCATCAGCAAGGTTGGTCAGTGAGATGACGTAGGCANCACTGTCTTCATCGACNGCATCATCNNCAAGAGCTNCCTGAATTTCAGGACATGCACGCTTGATGTCAACACTGAGTTCTTGGTTGGTCGCCATTGAAACAGCGTCAATGGTTGCCCAGTCGAATGCACAATCGGCCTTCGTCTTGATCATTACATCGTAGTCCTTTGCAGGTCCTGCGGTGGTCGTACCCTTGTAGGTACGGTAGACAAGTACTTCGTCGCTGATGCTTCCGGATTCCAAGTCGTCATGAGTGGTCTCGACAGAGATGTATTCTCCAAGCGATTGTACGCCGGTAGTGACGGTCTGAGTTGGGTGAACAGTTTGGATGTTTGCTGAACCGTCTTGGACGACAGCAACAATGTTCACTTCATCAGGCGTTCCACCGATTCGGCTGAATGGGATTGCGATTTCAAAGAAGCCGGCAGTTGTTGTTCCCAGGTCAGCGTCGACAGCGTCGTTGGACAAGGAGCTAGCACCCCAACCGAGGAATCCACTGGAGTAAAGATCCATGTTGGAGTCACTGGTTGCCCAGAACAGGTAATCTGCCTGTACAGGGAGGGTGTGTGCACCGTTGAGGTTGTAACCTGTGTTGGTTCCACCAGCAACAACATCGAGGTAAATCAAGAGGTCGTTGTTGGTGAGATCTTCTCCGGTCATACCGATGTAGAGCGCATCGCCTTCACTGTATGTGACGTAGAAGTCGTTGGTTCCGTCACCGGAAATCAAACCGGGCATAGCATCGTCGGATGGGTTCAGTGGTGTACCACCAATCCAATCCGAATCGTCACCGTCTACAGCCATGATATCAGGCTGGAAGGATGGTGAAACGTAGGCTGCACGGGTTCCATCTGTGGAAACCAAGGACATGCCAACAGCGGATGCTGCGCCACCGAGGTGAGTAGCATCAAGGCTGAAGAGGTTCGCTTCATCAATGGTCGCAGAAGATACAATGCTGATCTTCGAGGCATCGAGCGAGTTTCCAATGCTGGTTACATAAGCGTTCGAGCCTGCGTTAATCTGCGTTGTTGAAGCAGACCAGGTCAGGTTTTCTACAGATCCTGTCGACTCGACAGCATGGAGAGCTGTTGTTGCCGTTGAGGTACCGCCGTCCCATCGGAACTCGGTGTTCTCAGCGTAGACACCAACGTTGCCCGCAGCATCGAGTGGGTAAATCCACGAGTAGTCACCATCGACCATGTACAATCCTGTACCGCTTGTTCCACCGTCAACGGATGCACCGATCGCTGTGACCGTTGCACTGTCGGCGTAGACACCTGCAGTTGAACCAGCAACTGAAGCGTCACCGTACATTACCAAGGTTGCGGATTCGACGGAGATACCGTAGGCATATCCACCAACGCTTGTTCCATCGAGTGTAATGTCATCACCGTTCAGCGATGAGATACCAATGCTCGAGGCAACGCTTGTTCCTGCGAAGGTGGAGTCCACATCGGATACTCCACAGCCGTTGAGGACCATTGCGTTGTCACCAATTTGAACGTCGTTATCCTTGCTCTGAATGGTGACCTTGTCACAATCGTTGAAGTCAAGTCCAACTGCGTTTGGCGCCGTACGTCCCGCACTGAGCGAGATGGTGTTGTTTTCAACGGATGGACCGTCGTAACCGCCAGTCGAAGTACCGTAGTACACTGCGATGTTTGCTCCACCATCGCCCCATGTGTCAGTTACCTTGAGGGTGTACTGACCCGAGGTCGAGTAAGAGGTTAGTCGTGCGTAGATGGTGTTGGAACTGAACGATCCTGCAGCCCATGTGTCTTTCGTACCGTCAGGCTTGGTGATTTCAAGACCGATTTCACCGCCCCAGCTGTCCGATTCAAGATCAACGTACGCAGTAACACCCGACGGTATTGTAAACGTACAGGATGATTGAGTTCTGTATGCATTTGATGCAATCGTACACAAACTTGTGGATGGTGCTGGTGGGCTTGTAGCGTCCTCCATGTAGATACCGCCATCAGCGTCCAACAGTGAGTTGTTGGAGATGACACCGTATCCACCGTCGGTTTCGATACCAGCCTCGCCTGCTTCCGCAGTACCGATGATTTCGTTGTTGTCAATGGTGTAATCCTGGATGCCGTACATCTGAATCGCAGTTTGTGGTCCGTCAAAGTAGTTGTCCGAAACTGTGAATCGCTTGTTGTTACCAGAGTATGCTTGGAATCCTTCCTCGGAAGAGGAACTGTTGAACCAGTTACCTGTGACCACCAAGTCATCAACGTAAGCATTGGATCCAACCCAAATGTCTCCAATTTCTCCACCATCATTGAATTCGTTTCCTTCAATGGTGAGGTTGTCAGCACCGAATTCACTGGCCTGATGACCGTATGCATATGGGCTGCGGGTCATGTAAATACCCGTACCACAGTCGTTGAACGTGCTGTCCTTGATGTGAGAACCATCGGAACCGGTCATTCGAACACAGATGTCAGTGTTTTGAATCGCATTGTTTAGTGGCGTGTATCCCATGTAGTGAGTAACGGTTACGTTATCCATGTACAGGAATTCGGACTTGTAGTCCCAACTGTTCCACGAGGATGCGTAAGCCATTCCGCTTGTGATGGTTGCAACGGGATTCAATGTTGTATCCTTGAGGGAGATGTCCATTGAATCATAAATCCAACCAAGTTCAAGACCGGTTTGTTGTCCGGTGTTTGAGTTGGTAGCCAATCCGTAGACTTCAGAATCGTGCATGTACAACGCAGGAGCGTTGTTGCCACTTTGAGCATACCAGCGTTGTGTATCACTGAACGTGTATGATCCTGTGACCAAAACGAGGGTGTTGTTCCAGTTGTGCGTGTCGCCGTCGTCGAAGTAGAAGAACGGAACGTCCATCATGATGGTCTTACCGGACATGTCACCAGGTGTAGCTGAGTAGTAGCCGTACTCTTTGTACGTACCGCCATTGCCGTCCGATAGGTCACGGCTACCACCAGTGCTTAGGTAACTCGCACAGCTGGAAACCATCTCGTAGGACGCACTGTTCCAACTGTAACAAACTCGAGAATCGATTCGATCCGTTAAATCAATGGTGCCTGTGTTTCCACCTGCATCATTTAGCGACAAGGTTTCGAAAGCGTATCTGAAGTCACCCTTGGTCGATGTGTAATCGATCATGGCAACTGTAGCTGCTTGGTATCCGGCCAAATCGTCAGTTGTAGCTCCAGAGGAGTCAATGCGCATGGTTCGGAATTGTATTCCGTCTGCGTCACCGTTGCTGTCCGTAGTTCCAGTACCTGTAA
>PBSP01000018.1 GCA_002726845.1 Methanobacteriota archaeon
AATTCGAGAGAGCATGAGAACCTCATAGTCCATCGATAATCCAAAGACGATACAGAAGATGATGACTGGGTTGGTGGTTTCGATCGGCTGGGCGGTAAAATTAAGCAAATTTTCTCCATAACCCCACTGGAACACGAAAACAAGCATACCAAAGGTAGCAGAAATTGAAAGGATGTTCATCACGATGGCTTTGATGGGTATGATGATGCTGCGTACCTGGATAAAAATGAGAACGACGGTTGAAATGAAAATGAAGGCCAAGGCAATGGGAAGGTTTTCTTCAATTGCGTTCTGAACGTCCAGTGAATAGGCTGCAAATCCTGCCACCAGAAGCTTTCCGTCCTCGCCCGTCTCAAGACCTTCTAAGAACAGATTGCGGTCTTCCCGAACGTCTGCCACGAAGCCTCTTCCGTCTTCGCCTGTGATTGGTCCGTTTAGTGAGAAAACAATGTACGTCAAGCCATCTGAAAGGAACTGTTGCCGTAGATATTCTCGGGATGCAATCTGCTCCAATGTGAGGTTCTCCTCAGAGGTTTGCCAATAAGAAACAACTGCGGATTCGTTCATACCTGCATTGGGTAGAGCATAACCAAACGCTTCGATGACGCGTTTGTCTTGGGTTTGCTCGACCATCCATTTGTGCGTTGCCCTGATGTTTTCCTCAGCGAGGGGATCTTGTCCGTCAAAATCCAGAACAACCAATGCAACATTCACAGCCCCTTCTGGCCATTTCTCATCCATATGTTCGAAACCGACTCGAGTTTCGTCATCGGGAGGGAGTGCATCACGCGATGCAATGGAAAAATCAGCGTAAAGGAACGGCAGACCAGCGCCCAAGAGAATGACCAACGTTGGAACAAGTACGGCCCATGGTTTGTCCATAACGGTTGTTGCAATCTTCGCCCAAATCCCAGTACCGTCGTCGTTTTCTGTACTGAATGAGAAGGGTATTTTTCCATAAAATACCCGTGACCCGAGAATCGCCATCAACGCAGGAAGGACAACGACTGAGAAGATCATCGCCACCGTGACAGCGAGCGTCCCTCCAATGCCAAGACTGGGTAATCCCGTGTTTTCAAAGAACAGCATTCCCATCAAACCGATTGCCACGGTGACTCCGCTGAAAAACACCGCTTTCCCGGCTGTTGCAACCGTCATTGCTGTTGAGGTGCGGATGTCTCGACCGCGATTCAGTTCTTCTCGGAATCGGTTCACGAGGAACAACGAGTAGTCAACAGAGACACCGATTCCAATGAGCGTGATGATGTTGATGGCGTATTGAGTAACGTCCATGGTGTTGGAGAGCCAGATGGTTATACCCATCGCAGAGAGGACGGTGAGAACTGCAACTCCGAACGGGAGCAATGCGGAAATGATGGTCCCAAATACGATTCCTAGAATGATGACCGTAAGCGGACCGGATATCAGCTCGGCTTTGATGAGATCGTCCTGTATGCGTGAATCGAAGGTGACGTCAATTGCGATTTCTCCTGTTCTCCAAGATTCGAAATCGTCATCCATGTCAATGGAGTCTCTGTGTTCGGCAAAGAGTTGCTTGGCTTCCTTGCGATCCTCATTAATGAAAATCCTGTTTTTGGCCCAGAACCCATCATCTCCTTGGTAAACGAACTCGCTGCGCTCATCTCCTGACGTGTTCCATGAGTAGAGAATCGTGACGCTTTCCATTTCTTGGAACTCCGAAAGTGCGGATTCGACTGCCGCTCTCCACTCCATGTCCGAATCGTTCAGGGAGTTATGATGGACGAGAAAAATGAAACTTTGTGAACCCTCATCTTCTGAAGAAAAAGCGTTGTCGCGAAGGCCAGAAGCTTCGATGGATTCAAGATCACCCTCNCCCCANGACTCTGCCCAATTNGCACCCATGCCGATAAGCGAAGCCATNCCGATACAGGCAACGAGACCAACNGCAAGAACAACTCCNCNGCGATCGTANGTCAATTCNCCGAGNTTGTAGAACAACCGATTTTCCANNAGTTTTGGATCGGTTACGGATTCCATNCTCTTGCCGTTGAAAATTGGTTTATCAATGCATGTATCTNACGAGNTTACTTTCCACCTGTAGCACGGCTTGTTGGCCCTGGCAGAGGTAGCGACTCCGCACGATTTTCCACCCGAGTGATAATGAAATGCTCCGCTCCATCGTTCTCGGTAGGTTCCATTGATGCCTCGACTTCCAAGCCAAAATCGGTCAATGAGGTTTGGTCTTGTGGTAAGCCCATCTCATCATTTTCTTGAAACAATTTTGCATCGATTGCATGAGCGTAGGCAACGTCGTCGAGAGGTTCAACTGCGATAAACATCTTTCGAGGAAGTCCACCGCTTAGTGGGACAACGTGAACCATTTCTGCAGGCAATCGGCCATCAAAATTAGAATAATACGCCATGGTTTCATCCTGTATTACGAAATCGATTTGATACCAGCGGTCGTCATTCGGCATTGGTCGCAAGCGTATGTGGACCATCAGCCCGACCTCCTCTGCATCATCAACAATTCCCGCCTGTTCAATCATCGACTCAAACACTGGACCAAGGAATGTTTTCCCCTCATTTTTCAATTCTTTTGCATGACGACCGTACGTGTAGAGAATACGGTTTTCAGAGAAGTCTTGACGGCAAACAATGACTGTGGTATCGGAATGTTCTCGCATGCAAATATAGAGTTATGTCGAGAGTACTTAATCATAATCAATCAGTGAGAATTCACTCACTCAATACAAGTCTTCATGAGGTCAGCGCTGTACCATAATCCATGGAGCAGGCAATCGTTGGAGGCGGCTGTTTTTGGTGCGTTGAAGGAGCATACAAGCAAATCAAAGGAGTTGCATCAGCACTTCCCGGATATGCTGGAGGGGCTCGGCCCAATCCGACGTATGAGGAAGTCTGCAGTGGGGCAACCGGTCACGCTGAAATTGTCATTGTTGATTTCGACCCTGCTGTGATCTCGTTCGAAACGATTCTTGAGATCTTTTTCACCGTCCACGACCCTACGCAACTCAATCGCCAAGGCAACGATATAGGAACGCAATATCGAAGTTGTATCATGCCAACCACTGAACAACAAAGGGAAACATCGCACGCAATGATTGAAGCCTTCAGTTCGGCATTCAACAAGCCCATTGTAACGACCGTTGAAGAGCCAAAGCACCTTACGCTGGCAGAACCCTATCACCACGATTACTATGCTCGCAACCCATCACAAGGATACTGTGCCATGGTGGTCGGGCCAAAACTGGCACAGGTGCGAAAGAAACTCGCACACTTGTATCGGTAATCCACAAGAAGGTCCCTGCGCGAAGTTGAAAGAGTGATTTCTTCTCGTCCTTGCATGGTCAATGGAGTCTTTCAACCACCCACACCCCACAACGAACCCGTAAAAGGATACAAAAAAGGCTCGAGCGAGCGTGCAGAACTTGAAGCAGAATTGTCACGACAGATGAATGAAGTGTTGGAAATCCCATGCATCATCAACGGCAAAGAGGTCTGGACCGATCATGTCGTTGAACAGGTGATGCCTCACAACCATGGTCACGTCCTTGCAAGGGTACACCTCGCCGGTGAAAAGGAGGTTAGGGCAGCAATAGATGCATCACTGAATGCACATCATGCATGGTCCACTATGCCGTGGGAGGCACGTGGCGCAATATTCCTCAAGGCTGCAGCGATGTTGGCTGGGGAACGGCGGCAAGAAGTCAACGCTTCAACCATGCTAAACCAATCCAAAACCTGCCACCAAGCCGAAATTGATTCGGCTTGTGAACTGATCGATTTCTGGCGTTTCAACGTTGAGTATGCTCGTCAAATCTACGAAGATTTGCAACCACCAATTTCGCCTGAAGGTGTCTGGAACCAGAGCGAAATTCGTCCACTGGAAGGGTTCGTGTTCTCCATTACGCCGTTTAATTTCACCAGTATTGCTGGAAACCTCCCCTCCTGTGCAGCCATTATGGGCAATACCGGTGTGTGGAAACCTAGTCGTAATTCCTATGTTTCCAACTACAGAATCATGAAACTCATGATGGATGCCGGCTTACCCGCAGGCGTCATCAATTTCATCCCAGGAAAGGCATCCGTTGTGGGTGATATCTGCTTGTCACATCCGAAACTTGCAGGAATTCACTTCACCGGTTCCACAGCGATTTTCAGAAAATTATGGCGGGATGTTGCCAACAATCTCGAACATTTGGAAAGCTACCCACGCATCGTTGGTGAAACCGGTGGAAAAGACTTCATCGTAGCACATCCAAATTGCGACGAACAAGCACTTATCGTCGCACTACTCAGAGGTGCCTTCGAATTCCAAGGGCAAAAGTGCTCCGCAGCAAGTCGTGCTTACATCCCCAATTCCGTCTGGAATCGAATCAAAACAGACTACATCAATGAGGTTGGAAAAATCACCATGGGTGACATTGCTGACTTTAGCAACTTCATAGGAGCCGTAATCGACAAAAAATCGTTTGACAATATCGTTGGGTACATCGATCGAGCCAAAACCGATTCAGGATGCGAGATTGTTACGGGTGGAAACTACGACGATTCAACGGGTTACTTCGTTGAACCGACTACCATTGTTTGCAGCGACCCCATGTACGAATCGATGCAAGAGGAGATCTTCGGACCGGTTCTATCGATTCACGTTTACGATGACGAAAAATTCCACGATGTGTTGAAACTTTGTGATTCCACATCGATTTACGCACTCACGGGATCCATTTTCGCAACGGAACGAGAAGACATTGAAATCGCAAAAGACGCACTTAGATTTAGTGCTGGAAACTTCTACATTAACGACAAGCCCACAGGGGCGGTTGTTGGCCAACAGCCGTTTGGAGGCGCTCGTGGCAGCGGAACCAACGATAAGGCAGGCAGTCCACTCAATCTCCTTCGATGGATTTCACCGCGTTCCATTAAAGAGACGTTCACGCCTCCAAAGAGCTGGGGTTACGACTTTCTCGAGTGATGAGGCCAACGACCTTTCGATTCTAAGGCATTTTGAACTTTAGGAGTCAGCAACTCACCCCGTCGGTTTCTGGCAATCAGTGAAAGCAAAAACCACCCAATCGAGAGTATTGGTGTGGATGCAAGCAGCGTCAGTGAGAACCACACAACAAGATTGCCATCCGTTACGCTCCAAGCCCACAGACCTGTGCCAAACACGGTGAGGATGAGAAAGATTCTCGATGCTTCGCTGGGTGTTGACATACCACGATGATCGATGCGTGGAGCAAACAGTCTGTTGACCCTCGACATGATTGACGGTGTTGGATTTCATTTTTGAAAGACTGTTTTGAGGCAAGGGAACCCTTATTGAATGTACTGCTGAGGATTAACCCCGCAATGATGACTGCTTGAAGCCGACTGCTGTTTCCGTGAAGACTGATGGGCGAACTGAGCGGGGCTCCCTCCCTATTCTTCATTTAGGTCCGACGACCATGGAAAACCATGCAGGGCTCGATTGCATCCTCCACCTCGCACCTGCAGTCGGAATCCAGATGGAACAGCGTCTGGAGGATGTTATCGATCGTAATTCTCTTGTGGGTGTTGGCGCAATTCGTGGTATTGATTGCTGCGGGATTCCTCGACGGAGACCTGGATGGAGATTTCGGACCATTTGATGGAGCATTGCTAATTGCTGGAACCTTTTGTTCTGCCCCCTTAGTAGCCTTATTACTCTACATGCGCCGTCCGAATCTTGAACACCTTATTATTGCAGAGCCGGATGTCGCTGGGCAACACGTCCATGCACTGCCGAACGCAAGGATTCTGCAAACTCCTGTACCAACCGTTGTCCGACAATTTATCATCCGCTCACGACACCAGCTGCGTGTACCAATCGCAAAACACATGTGGATGTTGTTTTTAGGCGGTGTGATTATTTCGAGCATTGCCTTTGCTCCATTGTTGCTTGATTCCACAAACATTGGTTTTATTCTCTTGGCTTTGTTCGTCGCAATTCCTGCTTGGTTGGTCGGTTTCTCGACTCCAGTATTCGCTTGGTGGAGTTTCTCCTCCTCAAAATTTCACCTCTCAACAACCCGCCAACAAGGTGAAGCAATGTTGATTGCGGGGATGTTGTCGACGTTTCCTGCCATCATCATCAATTCATTTATTGCTCCAGGTGCGGTTCTTTTCTTGAGTGGAGGGCAAGCATCCACGACTCTTATCGAGAACATCACAGTGGTTGTCTCTGCACCGATTGGAGAGGAAATTTGCAAGGCTTTGGCCGTATGGTCGCTCGCAGGAATGATCGACTCAAAGAAGCGTGGATTTCAGGTAGGATTTACTGTTGGTCTAGGTTTTGCACTTCTTGAGAATCTTCAATACATTTTGTTTAGTCTGTTCGCTGGTGAAATCATGGCTTTTTCTTATGGATTGACTTCAGTTGTGCGCGGTATTGGTTCGATACCTGGCCACGCCATGTGGACTGCATGCAGTGGATACGCTATTGGTCATATGCTTGAGCAAAGTCGACCAAAACAGCGAATTCCAGAATTTGGAAACATGAATCTTGTCGATCCACGCAACCCCACTGCTTCCACTCAGAACAACAAACTGTACCAAGACGTTCAGACCCCGTTCTTCAACAATCGCTCAAACATTGAACTTCCCACCTCCTTACCTGTTATGCTTTGTATTGCTATATTGGGTCACGCTTTCTGGAACGGTAGTTCTGTATTTGTTTCTACCATTGCTCTAGGCCTCGACCCGTTGTTAGGGCTTTTCATTGATTTGACTTGGATTGTTACACTCATTGCTCTCTTGTGGACGTTTGGAAGGTACGTCATTGCTGCTGCAATGGATTCTCAATAAGATGAAGTAAATCAACGGATTACGAGGTATTGCATACGCAAAGAACAAAACCAATCACAACGGCCGTCTTATGAGGGCTGGTTATGGATTTTACCTCCGGTGGCTTCGTTGATGGGAATATCGCCATCACATCGGTTCTCATCCTATGTCTCGTTGCTGCTTCTCTCAAGGCACACATTCTTGACAAAAATGGGGTTTTTGCCGCTGCATTACTGGGATTCTTCGTGGGGAGTTTCGGGCACTGGACTTGGCTGTTACTGTTGCTCTGTTTTCTATTGAGCAGCCATCTGGCGACCAAGTGGAGGTTCGATGAGAAGACAGAACGTGGACTTAACGAATCGTCTGATGGACACAGAGGGTGGGTCAACGTGGCCGCTAACGGTGGTATGCCGGCCTTGGTTGCACTGATTGCGTTCCTTCTCGAAGATTGGCAAAACGGGTTGTGGATGTTTGCTGCTGCCGTAGCGGTTGCCACCTCCGATACATGGGCCAGCGAAATTGGTTGCCTTGACGCTCGTGTCCGAATGATAACGACCTTCAAACCATGCAATGCTGGGGAAAACGGTGGATTTTCACCGAACGGCCAACTTGCAGCCGCTGCAGGAGGCCTTCTAATTGGGATCAGCACTCTAGTGGCAAGTACCATCATGTTCTCGATGAATCTCAATGAAAGCCTGATTCTTTCGGCAATCGTAGCTGGTCTCGGGTTTCTGGGTTGCCAAATCGATAGCGTCCTCGGAGCTGTGCTGGAAAACAGAGGATTCCTCACAAAGGGTTCGGTTAACGCGCTTTCCATCATAGCTGGTGTTGCTTTGATGTGGTTCTACCTCGGGACTCCGATGTAAAACGCCGCCGAGTTCATGAACTTGTTCACACTCAGCGTGTCATGCGCCATCGCTACATCATCGCAGTGCTGCTGATGGCGTTGTTTTTTTCAGGGATTGCGCTAACCTCTGTTCAAGCCGTTGATAACGTCACATACGAGGCAGGCTACGTCGAGTGGGAGATGGACTTTGAGCAACGACTGTACGTCGAAGGAGAAGATGCAGAAACCTCCGTGCTGCAACGTGAGCGCCCAGATTCAACCAATGCCTTTGCCGACATTTCACCCAACACCGGATTGGTACCAATTTTCACATTAACATCGCAACCGTTGGTGAATTCGATGAAAGGTACCATCAACATGTCAACATACTTTAGCGCCTACCTTGTCCCACAAGCAGCTTTTGCTCAGCCAACGCAATGTGTGAACCCATCCTTCCCATTTACGCCAGGTGATGATTCAACGACATTGGTGATGACTGTGAGCATTTCCAACTCGAGCGCTCAAGGTTCACAGGTCTATGAATCGACCGTTACCCACACACTCGATACCATAGATTCCAACGGTCCTCAGAACTTCTCTGGCGAGATTGTGATGATGTCGATCGATTTAACTGCAGGTGCTACATTTTCGATTTCGCTAAGCGCTGAACACCTCTGCGAAGGAACGCTCGCCAGAGTGCAATGGGGTGGATTAGAAATCAATGCTGGTGGAATCATCATGACTGGGAAAGTCTACGAACCTTCGGCAAGCATTCGAGTTGATTCTTCACGTCGAGCGCACATCGAATTTATTCCAACCCTTCCATGGGGCATCGATGACGTCCTTATCGGCGGAGACGGTGAGCCAGTTGTCTCGTGGGTTCTGAGAGGGCCGCTCGATGATGACGTGAAGACAATCAACGATCGAGACATGGTCATGGATAGTTCGGTCGATCGAGTTCGAATGGAGCGGAACCTCGGAAACAATGAGACGGCGTGGATATGGACCGGTGATGAAGTCCTGCAAAAGGGTACATCAAACCTCGAAATTTGTGTCAAAACAACAAGCGGAAGCCTCAACATAGAGTGCCATGCGTTTGGTATAATTCGATTCGAGGTTCAATCCGAATCCAAAGGTTTGGCTAGTGCAGGCCTCTGGTTGAGTCTCTCAACCATCGCATGTTTCCTCGGATTTGCTTACAAAGGATTGAATGCAGAGGATCCATTTCCGCTTCCGATTCTCATCGCATTGTTGCTGATGATGCTCTTGATGCTCCCAATTGGATTTTCACAATCGAATCTGAGCACAGAAGCACAACTTAGTGACAATGCTCTGCTCGTTGATGCCGAATTGAAGTCAAGCGGCGCTGAATTCACAACCCTCACCGAGTTGATGGGAGACGCCAATGTCCTTGCTATCGGGGTGGTCGCACCCGGTTCCGAATCTGCACAAGATCAAGCGAATGAACTTGATTTGTTACTTGGTCAACGCGATGATGTTTCTGTGGTTCAAATTGTCATTGGAGACGATTCAATGATGAGTGATGTTGATGCGTATCGAAATACAATCAACACCAGTTGGCCGATTGTTCTGGATTACAACGAAGAATTCGTGAGAACCTCTCCAACGGGGAATGCAGACGCTTTGATTCTTGTCGACAAGAGCATGCACGTCACCTGGAGTCAGTCACCAACTGGTGGGGCGAAAGCCATGAACGATGCCATTGAAGCAATCAATCGAGGAGGGCCAACCAGTCTTGGAACCTACTTCTCGGTACTCTTCCCTACGGGACTGTTTCTTCTTTTCCTTGCTCTTCCTCGACAAGGCTGGACGAAGCCAGAGGAACCTCTGCCACCGGGCACGCTGTGGGCAAGCATTGTTCTTGCCGGAGGGTTGGGCGCTTTGCTGGTCCACCTTCCGCTCCTCGTATTGAGCATCCTACCCATCGGCACATCACTGCTGCATTTGTTTTCTGTTCTAATGTCACTGTGGTTCATTTTCATGTGCGTCATGACTTTGCGTGGAGGTTCGCCGATTGAAGCACAATTTCTGGGTTCGTTGATTCACGGTCGAACTCCTGCCTCGTTCCAAGCATGGCGCATGAAGGAAGACATGCAACGCGATGTGCTCCTTGGTGTCTTCATTGGATGGTTGTCATGGATGGCTGACCCTGGTTTGTTGGCTCAAGGCGTTGGTGCAGCAGCACTTAGTGGTGGAATGGGAATCGTTCTTGCAGTGCTCCTTGTTCTTGGCCACATTTTGATTGCAGGCCTCTCAATCCTTGTGCTCCGATTCATAGCATCATGGGGAGGTCCGTTCTCAAACATTTTCGGACGGGTTGGTGCAGATACATTTGCTCGCTTTACAGGGCTGGTTCTTGTCCCAATTAGCCTGTGGGCTGCAATCAACGGTGTTTTGAAAATTCTATCCATAGGCGTCATAGGGAATCCTTGATTAGGGTTGATGCCCAGTTTCTAAGGCATGTTCCCTCAACAGCCAATCTGGTCAAACACCCGAGTTGATTTGCTTCAACGATGCTCACGAGCGTTCGTTCTACGCTATGGTGTTGCTCAATTATCTCAAAATCATCCCAAGGGTCAAGCCCTCTCAGAAATCTTTCAAATCCAGACGCCGTGGATTTTGTTGCACCAAACCATACGTGAAACCGTTCTCGAATATGTCGAAGATTATGCCAACGGGACAATTTGGTCAACAGGGCTTCTTTCTGCAAAGTTCAAACACGGATTTACTCAACTGATCAGGAAACGCAACCAATTGATTAAGGGAATTATGGAAACAGGTTTGATATCCCAACCCGGCTTTCAGTGCACACAAGTTGAGGCACATCTCATTGAAATGGGCACCAAGTTGTGTATCGGTTTAATTCACCATCCAGAATTTGTAAGAATCCTTGAAGTTGGTACCATTAAACGATTGGAACCCACAGATTCAATCCATCAACAAAACGTCCGTATCTACAATGCTCCCGATATGATGCATTTCAACAACGACCAACAATTCCTGATCAAAATACATCCATTCCAACAGAGACATAAAACCGAACTTGAACTGCAAGCATCCTTGCTCCAGCTTTATGGAGACGAAAAGACAACGATTGTCTTCTTTCATTTGAACAAAAGGGCTTGGTCCTGCTGCAAGATCGTACCGAATCCAAC